>CAJNCE010000014.1:0-35159 GCA_905221185.1 bacterium
ATGAAAAAACTCTTATGATAGTGGGTTTTGAAAGCATCTGAAAAGAATAAATCCAAATCCAAAGACCAACGCTTCATAATTTTACAACATAGAAATATTGATAATAAATCAAATATAGATATATATAGCGTCGAAAACTCATCTAAAAACAACCAATTCTCACCAGATAATACACGAAGCCAGATTGTCAAAAATAAATAGCGAATGCTTTGAAAGAAAATAAAAAGATATAAAGAAAGAAAAAGAGCTTCCACTTTTCTCTTATGCAATACGAATAAAAAAATACAGTAAAAGAAGAGAAGGATTCCTATATGAAATAATTCTCCAAATGTTTGACGAGCAAAAAAACTAATTAAAAATACAAGGACCCAATAACGTTTTTTATAAAATTCTGGGGAAATTTGAGCGCCTAAAAAAATAGTGGGCACTATGGTTGAAATAACTACCAATAGTATATATATCACAGAAAATAAAAATTCTAAAATAACCATAGAATGAAATAGCTCCTAATTTATTTAAGCAAAGTAGTATTAATAATATTTTTCTACTCGATACAACTCTCTAATTTTTCGTACTTTCTGAAAAACGATAAATCCACAAAAGGCTTTAGTTTCTTTTAAAATACAAGAAATCTAAAGCCTCTTGAAAATGATTTGCACGTTTTATTTTTTATATTCGTTGTGAAGATTGCTTATCTATTTATTTTACCACAAGAACTTTATAATATTCATACTTATTTGGCTGTGTAATCTTAATTTTTTGACCATAGAAACCATCGATTTCTTTATCAAAATAATCTGAAAATCTTGATGGCAAGCGTTTCATCTTAAGAACCTCACCAGATTGGTCTGCATATACAAGGAAATGATAGTATGGTGCAGCCATACCGTCATCAATCAATACAAAGTAACCTGTTTTAAGCTTACCTTGTCCATTATCTAAATGGTATAGTTTATTGTTATTGATTGTGAAGTTAGTAGATGGAAGTCTAAGTCGTACACCTGGGTCTTCTAGATAAAGATCATTGCCAACTTTTTTGATTTCTGATCTAGTTGTCATCTCTGGAAGTGGTAATACTCTACGACCATCTGCTCCAAAGTAATATCGACCTGGTAGATTTTGGAAATTACGAATAACAGCTTTAGGATCAATTTCTTGTCCTTCTTCTTTATTATCTACTAAAGCTAAGATTGTATTTGAAACTTGATCCCCATATTTTTCGGAAAACTTCTTGAACTCAGGTTTGATATACCAAGTGTTTTTATCCACGATAACATCAGTAAAGTTATTTCCGTCAAATTTTGCTGTAACCAGATATTCATATCCATCGCCTAAACGAACAATGTCACCATTTTTATAAGGGCTATCTTGTAAAGTGAACATATGACCATCCTTGCTGAGAATATAGCCTGTCCCATCACTAGAATTTACAACTCTATCAGAGGCCATTGCACCTGATTGTTCAAAATAATACCAATTACCATCTATGAACACCCAACCTGTCATCATAGAACCACTAAAATGAAGATAGTACCAAGTAGCTCCTTCTTTGTACCAACCTGTACGCATGGCACCACTATCTGCTAGTGAGTACCAAGTGTTGCCCTCCTTGTACCAGCCAGTACGCATGGCGCCACTATCTGCTAGTGAATACCATGTATTGCCGTCTTTGAGCCAACCTGTCTGCATTTTACCAGTGCTGTCGAAGTGATACCATGAGCCAGCATTTTGTACCCATTTATTTTTAGCAAGACTGCCATCTTGTGAAAGATTCCAGTCAGACCCATTTTTAACCCAAGTATCTGCAGCTTGTGCTTGCTTGATTGACAAAAGCAGACCAGCACCTGCAAGCAAACCAAGTGTGAGTAGTTTAAATTTTTTCATAGCCATTTCCTCCTTTATTGAATAGTTATAAAAAGATATTTTTCCATCATAAACATTCTACATAACTCCTAATAATCCTTAAGAGTCAACCAACACCTTCTTTCTATCATCATTGCCCACCCCACACCTTTATGATATACTAAATATAAATATTTTCTTAAAACTTCTACTTTTGGAACATTTTTGGAGGCAAAAATATGCGGTGGGATATTGGTTCAGTTTATAAATACATTCGTAAGTCAAAAGGGATTACACAAAATGAGGTCTGTGGTGACTACATTACTCATTCTAACTTATCAAAGTTTGAAAATAATCATTCTACTCCTAGGTATGATACTATGGAATTACTTTTGAGGCAAATTGATATGAGTTTCGATGAATTTCATTATATTTGTCAACATTACCAAATGGATTCTCGTAAGAAATTATTTTCAGAATATTATCAAGTTATTTCTTCGCCTAATCTAGAAGAAATGAAGACACTGCTATCAAAATGTCAAATTTATCTAGATGAAGTGCAGAATGATATCCCAATAGAACATGCTGTGAAAGAACTAACCATTTTTATAGAAGTGATTGAAAATCAGTTTTCCGATAAAGCCCAAGCCTTGGCTGAAGAGTTATGGAAAGAATTGGAAAAAAGGGATCAGTGGTTCCTCTCGGATTTACGATTGTTAGTGATGATCATTTTCCATTTCCCTGTTGATTCACTAGAAATGCTACGTCAAAGACTTGTAAAATCTCTAAATAAATACACAGATTATCGTCCAATTCAAAGTATTCATTATTCCATTCTAGCCAATATGACACGAATGTACCTTGAAGCAGGGAAGAAAGATGACTGTCTATGCTTAATTCAAGAATGTCTTGATTTAGCAAAAATATTGAAACGATACGATTTATTAGGTGTAGCTCAAGTACGTCTGGGAATCGTTAATGAAGATCATGCTATGATTAATAAAGGATTATCCTTACTCGAATCAACAGATGAAAGTCGATTACTGCGGGAAATGAAAAGAGAAGTTAGTGATTATTATCAAGCAGATTTTTTTGAAACAGAGGGCTAACAGTAACTATTATTTTATGGATAAAAGCGAACATGACTTCCTAGTAGACAAAGCTGTTCGCTTTTTTCGTTTTACATTGTCAGATAGTTTATTTCACAACAGAAACATTGCCTGTCTTACTATCGATTTTAACAGTTTGACCGTAGAAACCGTCAATTTCTTTATTAAGATAATCTGAAATTCCTGTTGGCAATCGTTTCATTTTAAGAATTTCACCAGATTGGTCTGCATAAACAAGAATATGATAGTGATGATAGCTTGGTCTATCATCAATCAATGCAAAATAACCTGTTTTGAGTTTGCCATTATCACCATCTAAATAGTATAGTTTATTATTATTGATTGTGAAGCTGGTAGCTCCAAGACGAAGTCGTGCACCTGGATTTTCTAGATAGACATCGTTTCCAACTTTTTTAATCTCTGAATAGGTGGTCATTTCTGGTAAATTTGTTACGCGACGACCATCTGCCCCAAAGTAATACCTGTTTGGTAAGTTTTGGAAATTTTTCACGACAGCTTTAGGATTAATTTCTTGTCCTTCTTCCGTATTATCTACTAAAGCTAACATCGTATTGGAAACTTTATCTCCATATTTATCAGAAAACTTCTTAAATTCAGGTTTTATGTACCAAGCATTTTTTTCAACAATGACTCCATCTTTTCCATGAATAAGATGATAATCATACCCATCAGACAAAGTAACAATATTTGTGATAATTGTATCATCCGCTTGAGATTGTTCAACCTGACTTGGGAGTTTGGTTAACATATAACCATCCTTACCAATGACATAACTTTCCCCATCGCTTGCTGGAACAGCTCTATCTGCGACCATAGCACCTGATTTTTCAAAGTAAGACCATTGACCATTTGCAGTCGCCCATCCTGTTGCCATAGCGCCACTGTCTTTGAGGTAATACCATGTAGACCCTTCTTTGTACCAACCTGTGCGCATAGCACCACTATTTGCGAGTGAGTACCAGGTGTTACCTTCCTTGTACCAGCCTGTGCGCATAGCACCACTATCTGCTAGGGAATACCATGTATTTCCGTCTTTGAGCCAGCCTGTCTGCATTTTACCAGAACCGTCAAAATGGTACCAAAAGCCAGCATTTTGCACCCATTTGTTTTTAGCGAGGCTGCCATCTTGAGAAAGATTCCAGTCAGCACCATTTTTAACCCAAGTATCTGCAGCCTGTACTTGATTGATAGACAATAGTAGGCCAGCACCTGCAAGCAAACCAAGTGTGAGTAATTTAGATTTTTTCATAGCCATTTCCTCCTAAAATAGATAAATCCAAAGCAAGAAAATCCAATAGAAACGAAGTCAAAAGAGATACCATGTTCATTAACTTGAACCACTCAGACCTCCTAACATTTCCATGAACATAAGATAGAGACTAGTTTATCAAAAGTACATAGCCATCACCTTCTCCCAACTATAAAATAAATCCTTTTTTATATCTACATTATAGTCCTGGAAAAAAGGAAAGTCAATTAAAATTGTGATTATATTAACATTTTTGTTCTACGAAAATCAAGCTATCTCTTCTTTTGATCTTCATTTCTTATCTCCTTTTGGAGATTGATTTTTCTGATTTCATTATATCCCTTATTTGTCCCCATATCTCTTCTGTCCCTAGAAAGACTAAATCTGTTCCTAAACGGTCATTTATACTCAATGAAAATCAACGAGCAAACTAGGAAGCTAGCCGCAGGTTGCTCAATGCACGGATTTGAGGTTGTAGATGAAACTGACGAAGTCAGCTCAAAACACGGCTTTGAGGTTGTGGATAGAACTGACGAAGTCAGTAACATATATACGGTAAGGCGACGCTGACGTGGTTTGAAGAGATTTTCGAAGAGTATTAAGCCAAATAAAAAATTCCAAAGCAAGTGCCTTGGAACTTCGATTTCTATTTTGCTTGAATGATTTTAACCACATCTCCTACACTTTGGAGTTGGTCAATTTCCTCATCACTGATTTCGATACTAAATTCATCTTCCAGTGTCAAGATAAACTCCATCAAGTCAACTGAGTCAGCATCCAAATCGTCTTTCAGACTCAAGGATTCTGTTACGACAAAGTCCTCTCCCTGTCTTTCTTGGATAATGGTCACAATACGGTCAAAAATTTCTTTTTCTGTCATCTCTTTTATTCTCCTGAAAATTCACGCGCAGTCTGGGCAACTACGTCTGTTTCTAGCATGGTACGAATCTGGCGAATCGTACTATAGACAGCCTTGGCATCGCTTGAGCCATGAGTCTTGACAACCGGTGCCTTGACACCAAACAAGACCGCTCCACCAACATCAGAATAGTTGAGCTGTTTTTTCAAACCTTTAAGGCTATCCTTGAGAAGAAGAGCACCTAGTTTCGCTCGAAGACCACCACCTGTAATAGCGGTCTTGAGCAAGCCCATGATTCCCATGGCTGTCCCTTCAATAGATTTGAGCACAGCGTTTCCCGTGAAACCATCTGCCACAACAACATCCGCAACCCCATTCATCAAATCACGTGCTTCCACATTTCCGATAAAGTTTAAACTTTCATCAGTTGCTAGTAATTCATAAGTCTCCTTGCGAAGCGGGTCACCCTTACTACTCTCTGTTCCGTTGTTGAGCAAGCCAACACGTGGTTGCGCAATACCGCGGACATTTTTAGCATAGAAGGAACCTAGAACCGCGTATTGATGGAGGTGCTGGGCTGTATTCTCCGCATTGGCACCGAGGTCCAGCATATCAAAACCCTTCCCATCTACAGTCGGTAAGGTCGACATAAGGCCTGGTCGGTCAATGTTCTTGATACGACCCACGATGAAAAATCCTGCTGCCAACAAAGCACCTGTATTCCCAGCCGAGAGGACAGCGTCTGCTTCACCCTCTTTGACAGCCTTGGCTGCCAAGACCATACTGGCATTTTTCTTCTTCCGAATAGCTCTCGTAGGTTCATCGTCTGAATCAATCTTTTCATCCGTATGGATAATGCTAACACGCTCTGTCGCTGTCAGATATTGCTTGATTTTGCTTTCATCTCCGTAGAGTTGAACCTCAATATCTGAAAAGTCAGCAAGGGCTTGATTGACACCCTCAACGATGGCCTGAGGTGCATAATCGCCCCCCATGGCATCTACTGCGATTTTTTTCATTTGTTTTCCTCTTTTAGTAATTGACCCCAGTCTACTAGGGAATCAATAAATTTCTTTGATTTTAGGTGAATCCCCACGTATTCTTCGTAGAGCTGATCCATAAATTGGCGTAGCTCTTGCTTGATTTCAGGCTTGAGCGAAATGGTCTCCAAGTTCTCAAAATCAATGGCTTGAAATTGATTAAGCAGATAAGGGATGTTGGGATTGAGATGGCAACGTCTCTCATCCTCATGATAATGGTCTGGGCAAAGACAGGCTCCATATTTGAAAGAAAAGTCAAAAGCCTGACCAACCCGATGACAAAAGACACACTCATTAAAATTGAGACTGATTCCAAATCGAGTCAAGATTTGAATTTCAAAAATATTGGTCAAAACCTGATAATCCAAACCTGCTTCCATCAACTCCAAAGTCTTTTGCAAAAAAGCAAACAAGGGAGCATCCTGCTGATTGTCCTGCAAACTCGCATCTGCAAGAGCTGCTACGTAGGTCGCATAGGCCATGACAAAGAGATCACTATTAATCTTGGGAAAGGTTATGACCTCATGATAGTCCTCAATGTAACTGAGCCCGTCATCATTGATTCGCAAGAGAAATCGTGCCAGTACCAAGGGCTGAATAACAGGAGCCAGTTTGGACTGACCAGCGTGTTTGACGAAAAACATCCGTTTGCCAGCCTGCTCAGTAAAAATCTTGACTAACTTGTCATCCTCACGAAAGTTACGATTGTAGAGCACCAAGCCTTGACTCGTGATAGACTGAATCATGCTTCTCTCATGTACTCCTCAAGTCGTTTCATGGCTTCTTTGATCGTATCCATGCTAGCTGCATAAGATAGGCGAACATAACCTTCCCCGTAACGTCCAAAGGCGGCGCCAGGGATAAAGGCAACGGCCTTCTTCTGAGCAAAATCCTTCAGAAAAGCAAAGGAATCTTGATTGTAGCCCGCTGGAATCTTAGCAAAGATATAGAAGGCACCGTCTGGTTTGATAATCTCAAATCCAAGAGCAGTCATTTTCTCAATAATATAATCACGACGCTGGATGTATTCCTTCTTCATAGGCTCCGCATCGTTTTTACCAGCCGTTAAGGCTTCTACCGCAGCATGTTGCGCCATGGTATTTGCGGCAGTGACCAAGTACTGGTGACTCTTGATTAACTGGGCTGTAAAGGCCGCAGGAGCGAAAATTAGCCCCAAACGCCAACCTGTCATAGCATGCGATTTAGACAAACCATTGATAATAATAGCCTGGTCTCTCAACATAGTTCCTAGAGACACATGGGCTTCGCCTGTGTAGGTCAATTCTGAGTAAACCTCATCACAGACAACGAAAATCTCATACTTGCGTAAAACAGCTGCCAAGGCTTCCAACTGCTCCCGACTATAGGTAATGCCTGTCGGGTTGGCTGGATAGTTGAGAATAACTGCTTTGAGCTTGTCTCCTTGCTCCAAAATTGCCTTTTCCAACATCTCAGGAGTCAAGACAAACCCATTTTCAGTCGTGTCAATCTCGACAATCTCTGCCCCAACTAGATTGACAATTGGCTCATAACCTGGATAGGCAGGAGCTGGCAAAAGCACCTTGTCTCCCTCTTCCAAAATAGCTGTCAAAGTCGCAGATAAAGCCTCTGTCGCCCCAATTGTAACCAAGATTTCATTTTCAGGAGCATAGTTCAGTTGGTACTTTTCCTTAACAAAATCACTGGCTGCCTGACGTAAAGTCAGCAGACCACTCATCCCTGTATAGTAGGATTGGTTCTGGTCAATCGCCCGCTTAGCCGCCTCCTTGACATGATCTGGCGTTGTAAAATCAGGTTCCCCCAAGGTCAAACGCAAGACCCCAGGAATCTCCGAAATAGCCTGGTCAAACTGACGAATCAACGAAACTTGAATCTTATCTAACTGTTTATTAAAGCGCTTAGTTAAATCCATAGATACCTCCTACTGTCAAAACGTATCTCTATTATACTACAAAAGCCCCCCGACCGCAAAAATACATGATAGAATAACGCTAGCATAACAAATTGAAGTATGTTAATTTAAATTGATTACAACACTATGTTTTTAGAATACTCAATGAAAATCTCATGAGACTAGGAATCGAGGTGAAAGCATAACTAAAGTTAGGTAAGCCGAAGATGACAACGTATCATGAGATTTTCGACGAGTATTGAGGTTTTGATAATCTTCGTTACAACTATTCTAGCGCCATTACTGATTACTATTACCGGTAATGTCATTTCTGAGTGGATAGTCAGAAAGTGGTTAGATAAGCGCGACAAAAAAATATAACCTGAGTTTAGTTTTAATGTAACTAGACAAAAAGAAATACCAGAGGTGGAGCTCTAGTATCTTTGTTTTTGCCAAGACTTCGTTACAGTTCTTGTAAGATTATTATCACATGATTAGCGCTACTTGTCAAATAATTGTTAGCTCCACTTTCTATTTTACTTTTCCTGTTTACAGGTCTATAATGGTAACAGATTCTATTTGGAGGTTTTTATGTCATTTCTATCAAAAAATGGAGCAGGCATCTTGGCCTGCCTTCTCATTTCCATCCTATCTTGGTACTTAGGAGGATTCTTCCCTGTCATTGGCGCACCCGTCTTTGCGATTTTTATGGGAATGTTTCTCCATCCCTTTCTCTCATCCTATAAACAACTGGATGCGGGGTTGACCTTTAGTTCCAAGAAATTGCTCCAGTATGCCGTTATCTTGCTTGGTTTTGGTCTCAATATCTCGCAAGTCTTCGCAGTTGGGCAATCTTCGCTCCCTGTCATCCTGTCCACCATTTCAATAGCCTTGATTGTTGCCTACCTTTTCCAGCGCTTCTTTGCACTAGATACAAAATTGGCTACCTTGATTGGAGTGGGGTCTTCGATCTGTGGGGGTTCTGCCATTGCTGCGACAGCGCCCGTTATCCATGCTAAGGAAAAGGAAGTAGCCCAAGCCATCTCTGTTATCTTTTTCTTCAATGTCTTGGCTGCTCTCATCTTTCCAACCCTAGGAACCTGGCTTCATCTATCCAATGACGGCTTCGCCCTCTTTGCAGGAACTGCGGTCAACGATACTTCCTCTGTAACGGCTACTGCCAGCGCCTGGGATAGTCTCTACCAGACCAATACCCTCGAATCCGCAACCATTGTCAAACTCACACGAACCCTAGCTATCATCCCCATCACTCTCTTTCTCTCCTACTGGCAAAGTCGTGAGCAAGAAAATAAGCAAGGACTGCAACTGAAAAAAGTCTTCCCACTTTTTATCCTTTACTTTATCCTTGCCTCTCTCCTAACCACCCTCCTGACCTCTCTCGGTGTGTCCAGTAGTTTCTTTACCCCTCTCAAACAACTCTCTAAATTCCTCATTATCATGGCCATGAGCGCTATCGGTCTCAAAACAAATCTGGTCGCTATGGTCAAATCCAGTGGAAAATCCATTGTTCTCGGAGCGATTTGCTGGATTGCCATCATTCTCACCAGTCTTGGTATGCAAACCCTTATCGGCATTTTCTAATACTCTTCGAAAATCTCTTCAAACCACGTCAACGTCGCCTTGCCGTAGGTATGGTTACTGACTTCGTCAGTTCTATCCACAACCTCAAAACAGTGTTTTGAGCTGACTTCGTCAGTTCTATCTGCAACCTCAAAGCAGTGTTTCGAGCAGCCTGCGGCTAGTTTTCTAGTTTGCTCTTTGATTTTCATTGAGTATAACACAAAAGGTAGCCCACCAGCTACCTTTTTCTTATGCTTCCTCAATCAAGCGTGTATGTTCTCTCTTGATGCAACGATTCATCACGATGTCATCACATCCACCAGCACGCAAGATTTCTTCCGCCTCTAGACTTTCAAGCCCCAGCTGTGCCCAAAAAATCTTAGCATCAGCCTTGAGAAAATCACGCGCCACATCTGGTAAAAATTCACTGCGACGGTAAACATTGACAATATCTACAGGAAAAGGAATCTCAGCGAGGCTGGCATAAGCCTTTTCACCCAAGATTTCGCCACCTGCAGCCTTAGGATTGACAGGGATAATTTTATAACCCCGAGCCTGCATTTCCTTGGTCACTCGATTGCTAGTTGTTTCTTCACGGTCTGACAAGCCCACTACAGCAAGAGTTTTACTCGTTGCGAGATACTGACGAATCACGCCATCACTTGGATTGATAAATTCTTGACTCATAGAAATCCTCCTTTTTCATCAGTATAGCATATTTTGAAAAGGCTTGCAGATTTTGACTACAAAAAAGGAGGACTAGCCCCCTTTTTATTTAGCTTCGTACCAAGTTGCCCCTTCATTCTCATCTGCAATGAGAGGAACACTGAGTTGAATAGCTTCTTCCATAGTTTGTTTGACCAATTTTTTCATCTCTGCTAGTTCCGATTTAGGAACTTCAAGGACGATTTCATCATGCACTTGCAGAAGCATCTTAGTCTGATAACCACCTGCAACCAATGCTTTATCCAGCTGAATCATAGCAATCTTGAGAATATCTGCCGCAGATCCCTGAATAGGAGAGTTGATAGCAGTCCGCTCCGCAAAACCACGAATATTAAAGTTACGCGAATTGATATCTGGCAACTCACGGCGACGCTTGAAAAGAGTCTCTACATAACCCTTATCACGCGCCTCACGCACCACCTCATCCATGTAGTTTTTAATACCTGGGAAGCGTTCAAAGTAGGTATCAATATAGGCTTTGGCCTCCTTACGGCTGATGCCCAGATTATTAGACAAGCCAAAGTCTGAAATCCCGTAAACCACTCCAAAGTTCACCGCCTTGGCATTACGACGGTCATTTGCAGTCACATCCTCAGGACGTTCAATGCCAAAGACACGCATGGCTGTCGAAGTATGAATATCTGCCCCCTCTTGGAAGGCCTTGATCAAGTGCTCATCCTTAGAAATATGAGCCAAAACTCGCAATTCAATCTGTGAATAGTCGGAGCTGAGCAGCACACTATCCTCCCACTCAGGCACAAAAGCCTTACGAATAAGACGGCCTTGCTCCAAACGAACAGGGATATTTTGCAGGTTTGGATCCACACTAGACAGACGCCCAGTCTGGGTCAAATCCTGCACATAACGCGTATGAATCTTACCATCAGCCAAAATCCAGTCCTGCAAGCCAATCACATAAGTCGATTGAATCTTAGCAATCTGACGATAGTCTAGTATTTTCTTAACAATCGGCGCAATTGGAGCTAAACGCTCCAAAACATCCACTGCTGTCGAATATCCAGTCTTGGTTTTCTTAGTGTATTCTAGAGGAAGTCCCAATTTTTCAAAGAGAAGCACGCCCAACTGTTTCGGCGAGTTGATATTAAACTCCTCACCAGCCAGCTCATAAATCTCTTGAGTCAGTTTTTCAATGACAAGCTCATTTTCAGCCTGCATCTCAAGCAAGGTCTCTTTCTTGACCGTAATCCCAGCAATTTCCATCTTGGCAAGGACAAAGGCAAGAGGTTGCTCTATATCATAAAGAAGCTCTAATTGTCCATTTTCACTGAGTTTTTCAAGCAAAATAGGCTCTGTTTCGACCAATACAGCAAGCTTACGCGCCAAATGTTCCAAGAATTTCTCGCGTTCAGGAACGGCTTTTTTGATACCCTTACCATAGAAAGTCTCATCATCGACTAAATAAGTTTGACCATAAAGACTAGCGATGGTCGCAATTTCATTGTCCTCCACAGTCGAAAGGAGGTATTTAGCTAAACGGCTATCAAAAGCAGGCGCCTGCAAATCCACACCCAAACGATTCAAGAGAACTTTAGCCTTTTTAAAGTCATACACTCTCAGAGGTGTTTTTTCTAGAAAATCCTTGAAAACCGGCTCTTCCAAAAGTTCAAGCTTGTCTGTAGCATAAAGCTTATCCCCACAAGACCAGGCAAAACCAACCAAATCATCCGTATGGTAATTCTCACCAAAAAGCTCAAAGTGGAAGATAGAGTCCGCACTCAGCATGTCTTGACTGATGTGGTCAACAATAGTAAAGTCCAGACTCTCAGCCACTTCAGCTGACGATGCATTTAAAGTCTGCTTGAGCTGTTTGAAGCCCATTTCATCGTAGAACTTCCCAAGATTTTCAACATCTGGTCCACTATAGACCACATCCTCCAAACCAATTTCAATCGGTGCCTTGGTATCAATGGTCGCTAGTGTTTTCGACAAAAAGGCCTGTTCCTTATCATTGATGAGATTTTCCTTCATCTTAGAAGCCTTCATCCCATCGATATTTTCATAAATACCCTCAAGCGAGCCATGCTCCAGCAAGAGCTTGATACCCGTCTTTTCACCGATTTTGGTCACCCCAGGAATATTATCTGACTTATCTCCCATAAGCGCCTTGAGATCGATAAACTGAGTCGGTGTGAGCCCCATCTTTTCCATAAGATAGTCTGGCGTAAAGGCCTCAAACTCAGCCACACCTTTCTTGGAAATCTCAACCACCGTATGCTCATCCGTCAGCTGAATCAAGTCCTTGTCCCCACTGACAATGGTAATATCAAAACCATCCTGCTCAGCTAGTTTATCCAGCGTCCCGATGATATCATCCGCCTCATACTGAGCCAACTCATAGTGGCGAATCCCCATATGATCCAGCAACTCACGAATGAAAGGAAATTGCTCACGAAACTCATCAGGAGTCTTAGCCCGACCACCCTTATAGTCCGCATACATCTCTGTACGGAAGGTCGTCTTTCCCGCATCAAAAGCCACCAAGATATGACTCGGCTCCACTCGCTCCAACAAATGGCTCAACATCAACTGAAAGCCATAAATCGCATTGGTATGCAAACCAGCCGCATTCTTAAAACGGTCCAACTGCTGATAGAGCGCAAAAAACGCCCGAAAAGCAACAGAAGAGCCATCAATCAATAATAATTTTTTCTTATCCATACACCCATTATAAAGGAAAGCATCAAAAAATACCATTGGAAAGAGCCAGACCAAGTATTTTTCAAACTTTTTCCGAATAAATAGATAGAGCCAGAGAATCTAGTAAACCTAGATTTAAAACTATGGTATAATGAAAGGAGAAGAAATATGACTGTACGTCATCCGGGCATCAGCCCGACCAATGATTTGGTTGCTAAGAAGATTTTTAGCAACCCAGAAATCACTTGTCAATTTATCCGCGATATGCTGGACTTGCCAGCAAAAAATGTGACCATTTTGGAGGGGAGTAATATTCATGTTTTGCCTTCCATGCCGTACTCGGCACAGGATTTCTACACTAGTATTGATGTCTTGGCTGAATTAGATAATGGCACGCAGGTTATTATCGAAATACAGGTACATCATCAGAATTTTTTCATCAATCGTTTATGGGCTTACCTTTGCAGTCAGGTCAATCAAAACCTAGAAAAAATTCGTCAGCGAGAAGGTGATACACACCAGAGTTACAAACACATCGCACCAGTATATGCTATCGCAATTGTGGATAGCAATTATTTCTCAGATGACCTGGCTTTTCACAGCTTTAGTATGCGCGAGGACACGACAGGTGAGGTCTTAACTATCACAAACAATGGACAAGAAAACCATCTGGTTAAGATGGCGTTCTTGGAACTAAAAAAATACAGAGAAACCAGCAAAGACAAGGTTCGCAAGCCGTGGTTGGAGTTTTTCGGGAACAAACCCTTTACCCAGCAACCCGAGCGAGCCATCAGCCAAGCAGACCAACTGCTAGACTACAAGAGCTGGGCCGAGGAGGACAGGAAAATGTTTAGTGAACAACGCAGACGTGAAGAACAAGCCTTACTCGCTCATGACTATGCCTTGGAAACTGCTAGGGCTGAGGGGCTTGAAAAAGGGTTAGAGCGTGGGCAACTGATTGCTTTTTTAGATATGGTTCGTAAGCATCTTTTGACAGCTGAGGTTGCTAGTGAGCAGTTGAACATGACTGTCGATGAGTTTGAGGCCTTGTTGTAAGACTAGCACTAACGGTCAAGAAAACCATCTAGTCAAGATGGCGTTCTTGGAATTGAAAAAATACAGAGAAACCAGCAAAGACGAGGTTCGTAAACCGTGGTTGGAGTTTTTTGGGAACAAGCCCTTTACCCAAGAACCCGAGCGAGCAATCAGTCAGGCAGACCAACTGCTGGACTACAAGAGCTGGGCCGAGGAGGACAGGAAGATGTTTAGTCAACTACGTATGCGTGAAGAACAAGCCTTGTTAGCACAGGACTATGCCTTGGAAACTGCTAGGGCGGAGGGTATCGAACAAGGTCTAGAGCGTGGTCTTGAACGTGGCCGTGCTGAGGGGATTGAACAAGGACTGGAACGAGGACGAGCAGAGAGTATCGAAGAGGGATTAAAAGTAGGTCTAGTAAATCTCGTTCGTCAAGGTCTTCTGACTTCCGAGGTTGCCAGCCAGCAGTTAGGCATGACCCTCGCTGAGTTTGAGGCACTGTTATAAGATTATACAATCGCTAATAACATAAAAGTGAACAGGACTGAAATATGATCCTATTCACTTTTTATTTTCTATAGTTGATTGAAATAAGATATGAACAAATTGATTAGGAAAGTCAAATTAATTTCTAGAAATGTTTTAGAATCCGTAGCGTACTATTCTAAGTTGAATCCACTATACTATCCAACAAAGCACTCACGCGATTATATACCACAAAAAGAGAAGGCAACAAGTCCTTCTCTTTTCATATTATAGATTATTTGGTGGTTTAAACTTCCTAACAGATTAAATTATCTATTGAAAGTATATTATATGGATAATCCCATAGATTTGTATATTTTGTAATCAATTGATAGAAATTTTTATCTCAGAAACAATATACAAGTTTTGTTCCAGGAAATGATCATTCATACTATATAAGCTAGGATCAGTTAATCCACTCACCATTTTCGTTAACTGTATACCCTTCAACTGTAGTGTTAACTGCAAGCATACCGGAAGCATTCACATAATACCATTTATCTGAAACTTTAAACCATTGACTTACCTTCATAGCCCCTGATGCTTCAAGATAGTACCATGTATCACCATCTTTAAGCCAACCTGTTGCCATTGAACCATTTGCATTTAGATAGTACCATGTATCACCATCTTTAAGCCAACCTGTTGCCATTGCACCGTTTGCATTTAGATAATACCATGTGCCATTATCTTTAAGCCAACCTGTTGCCATTGCACCGTTTGCATTTAGATAATACCATGTGCCATTATCTTTAAGCCAACCTGTTGCCATTGCACCATTTGCATTTAGATAGTACCACGTGCCATTATCTTTAAGCCAACCTGTTGCCATTGAACCATCAGTATTGTAGAAATACCATACACCGTTTTCTTGTTTCCAACCTGTTTTTGGAGAAGCTGGTTTAGCTGGTTCTACTACAGAATATGAGCTGTATGATGGAACATATGTAGGGACATATGTAGGATTAGATGGTCTTGCAGGAACAGAAGGTTTGACTGGAGTTTCCGCTGGTTTCTCCGCTGGTTTCTCTGCTGGTTTCTCTGCTGGTTTTTCCGCTGGTTTTTCCGCTGGTTTTTCTTTAGCTTTATCTTCTTCTGCAGCTTTCTTATTTAATTCATCGATAAATTTTTCAGCTTGTTTCGCAGTTAAACCTTTTTTGAAGCCTTCTACAATTTGTTTTCTTGTTTCATCTGATGCTGCTTTTAATGCTGCAATTGTATCAGCTTTTGCTTTTGCTTCTTCTGGACTATTAGTTTCAGCTTTTTCTAATTCTGCGATTGCTGATTTCAATGCTGCATCATAGTTCGCTAAAAATTCTTCCTGAGCTGCTTTCTCTTTTTCTGCAGCTTCTTTGTCTTCTTCTGCTGCTTTCTTATTTAATTCATCGATAAATTTTTCAGCTTGTTTTGCAGTTAAGCCTTTTTTAAAGCCTTCTACGATTTCTGCCCTTGTTTCATCTGATGCTGCTTTTAATGCTGCAATTGTATCAGCTTTTGCTTTTGCTTCTTCTGGACTATTAGTTTCAGCTTTTTCTAATTCTTTAACAGCCTCTTCTAATGCTTTATCATAATTTGCTAAGAACTCATCTTGTTTTGCTTTTTCTTCAGCTTTTGCTTTTGCTTCTTCTGCAGCCTTTTTATTTGCATCGTCAATTGCTTTTTCAGCTTCTTCTACAGTTAAACCATTCTTGAAGCCTTCTTCAATTTCAGATTTTGTTTTAGCTGCTTCTTCTTTTAGTTTATTAATTGCATCTTCAACTTGTTTTGCTAATTCTGGATCATTTTGTGTATCTGCTTTTTTTAATTCTGCGATTGCATCTTCTAAAGCTTTATCAAAATTTGCTAAAAATTCTTTTTGAGCTGCTTCCTCTTCTTTTGCTTCTTCTGCCTCTGCTGCTTCCTCTGCTTTAGCAATTTCTTCTATTTCATTTTCAGTAGCTTCTGCAGTTTTCCCATTTTTGAATCCTTGAACAATTTCATCTCTCTTTTTAGCTGCTTCCGCTTTTAATTTTGTAATCACATCTTGAATTTTTTCCGCTGATGCTGGATCATTTTTTGCTTCTTCTTTTAATTCTTTAATAGTTTCTTCTAAAGCTTTATCAAAATTAGCTAAAATTTCATTTTGAGCTGTAGTTTCTTCTGCCGCTTTCACAACTGACGGTTGAGAAGCAACAAATGCCGATCCCAACATAGCAATACTAGCCAAGCTAGTTAAAATTATTTTCTTTTTATCCATTTTAAAAGCCTCTTTTTTTATAATATATTCCTTACTATTATAACGTTTCTTAACGTTATAAGCAAGCAATAGGAATAGAAATATAACCTTTTAATTCATTTAAACTTGAAAAAATTTCCCCTTCTAAATCTTAGCTTTTCTTCAATCTACCACAGTTGACAAAGAGCCAAAAATCTAAAAAGCAGGAGATTTCTCCCCTGCTTTGATTTATTTACTTAAAATTAAACCCACTCACCATTGGCATTTACTGTGTAACCATCGATAGTTGTGTTCACAGCCAAAGCACCTGATGAATATGAGTAATACCATTTACCAGCTACTTGGAACCAACCTGTCTTCATAGCGCCTGAGCCAGCAAGATAATACCATGTACCACCTTGGTTGAGCCAGCCTGTTTGCATAGCACCTGAAGCATTGAGGTAATACCAATTGCCATCTACAAATTTCCAGCCTGTCTGCATAGCACCTGAACCGTCAAGATAATACCATGTACCATTTTCTTTTATCCATCTAGTACCCATTTTACCTAAACTATCAAAATGATACCAGCTACCATTTATAAATTTCCAGCCTGTCTGCATATCACCTGAGCCGTTAAGATAGTACCAATTACCATCAACTTGTCTCCAACCAGTTTTCATCACACCAGTTTCATCCAAGTAATACCATGATCCATCTTTGACCCAACCTGTCTTCATTCCATCTTCTTTAGAGAAATAATACCAATCCAGACCAATTTTCTTCCATCCAACATGACGATTTCCCTCATCATCAATGAAGAATTTTTTACCATCAATTAAAACAAAACCTGGTTTAAGGACACCTTCCTCATCTAAGAAATAATGTTTCCCATCTACTGTAATATCCCCTGTTAGACGAACACCTTCTTTTAGATAGTAAGTTTTGTCATCAATCTTAATGAAGCCAGTTTTCTTTTCACCATTTTCAACAAAATAGTAAACCTTATCAGCAACTTTTACAAATCCTAACTGTTTGAAGCCATCTTTTTCATCTAGATAGTATTGCTTATCACCTAAAATCAATAGACCTTTTTTCATAGCTCCATCAGCTTCAAAGTAGTAATTCTTACCATCAATTTTTTGCCAACCAGTAACTTTTTTGCCGTCCTTAATATAGTAGACCTTCCCGTTCTCCGTTTTAAATTGACCTGCAGAAGTAGACTGGTTTTGATTGTTATTTTGGTTAGTATTAGTCGTTGAATTTGAGCGATAGATATGGTAAAGTGTATCACCTTTTAATTCGCCAGTAACGTAAGTATAGTTGGCAATATCCAGACGACTTGTATCTGATGCTGCAGTTCCTGTACGTGGATCTTTAATATCAACTGGAACGTCACTACCAGGTTTATATTCTACAAAGCGAACTTTTTTTACTGGAGAATTAGAATTTGTTGTTGAGCCATTATTATTTGCACCAGTACCATTTTGGTTATTATTCCCATTAGCATTACTAGTGCTACCATTGTTTTGGTTGTTATCTCTATGGTATGGATTGGTCTGAGTACCAGAATTCGTAGTACCTGTCGTAGCAGTAGGCGCATACATATGATACATAATACCATCTTCTTCTCTACTAGAAGTATAGATATAACTTGTAATTTCTGGGTGTTCTTTAATAGATTCAGCTGTCACAGCAGATCCTGTTAACGCAGCTTTGATATCTACAGGTCCACCATTTTTAAATGTTGCATAGTGGACTTCCTTAACAGTAGAAGTTGTTGTAGTCGTTGCTCCCCCTGTTTCGGCAGCTTTTACTTGTTGGACCGTAGCCATAGCTAGCACAGAAGTAGCTAGCAAGATACCTGTTAGTGTTTTCTTCATGAGAAGAACCTCCTTTATTAAATGGTTGAATTTATATAGATTATATCCTTTTCCTATAATAAATGCAATAAAAAACATAAAAAGTGTAGAAATATTTAAAAGTAACAAAAAGAGAGCGGTTCAAACCACTCTCTTTGTTATTTTATACCCATTCACCGTTGGCATTTACATAGTAGCCATCAACTGTAGTATTTACTGCAAGGGCACCTGAACTATAAGCATAGTACCACTTACCGCCTACTTGGAACCAACCAGTTACCATAGCACCTGAGCCTTTGAGGTAGTACCATGAATCACCTACTTTAGCCCAACCTGTTTGCATAGCACCTGAACCGTTTAGATAGTACCAAGTGCTACCATCTTGCAACCAACCTGTTTGCATTTCGCCTGAACCGTTTAGGTAATACCAAGTACTACCATCTTTAACCCACCATTTTTGCATGATGCCTTCAGCGTTAAAGTAATACCACTTACCGCCATCTTGTAACCAGCCAACTTGACGTTTACCTTCTTTATTCACATAAATCCAGTTACTATCAACTTTATTCCAGCCAGCTTTTGTATTAGATTCATCTGTTAAGAAATATGTTTTACCATCAACGGTAACTTCCCCAAACTTACGTTCACCTTCTTCAGTGACATAGTAATACTTGTCGCCAGAACCCTTAATAAGACCTGTCTTACGCTCACCTTCTGCTGTGATATAATACCATTTGCCATCGCTATCTTTTACAATACCTGACTTGGTTGTACCATCTTCAGCAAAGAAGTACCATTTAGTATCTACCTTATGAGCTCCAGTTGTCACAATACCTGCTTTAACGAAATAAGTTTTCCCATTTTCTGAGATAATTTCTGTTTTACGGGTACCGTTCTCATCAAAGTAATATGTTTTAGAACCTACTTTAATAAAGCCAGTTTTCTTAACCCCCTGTTGGTCAAGGAAATAGCGCTCAGAGTCGTTTTCAATAACTCCACGAGCCATGATACCTGTTTCAGCATCAAAATAGTAAGTCTTACCATCGACAATAGCCCAACCTTTTACAGGATTTCCTTTATAGTAAAGATAACGATTACCAGCAGACACACGCCATTTTACATCTTTATCAGAAGTTTTATAGCCTTGAGTATTTAACTCACTGACAGACGCATCGGGATCATTTACATGATCCTCAATCTTTGTTCCTTCCTCAACGAATAAGTAGTATTTTCTTCCACCTTCAACAAAGGTACGTTGATATTCAAAACCTTCAATTTTTGGATGTTTAGAAATCGGCTGATTCCCATCTGCATAAAAAACTGTCTGACGTTCCTGTGAACGACCGTTAATTACCGTTACCCATTCTGTCCTATAAACAATTTCTTCTGCAGCACTTACTGGGCTAGCTGTAATTGTAGAATAACTTGTCAAAATGGCTGCGCTTGCCATTGTTAAACCAGCAACTGCTAGAGCTAAAGCTTTTTTATTTTTCATATGAGCATTCTCCATGTTTAAAATTTTAGGTAATAAACCTGATTCTATTGTATCTTATTTTTTTTAAAAGTTCTAAGAAAAACTGAACTTTTTATGGAAAAAATAAAAAGCAGAAGAAATCTCCTGCTTTTTTGATTAAACTAAATTAGTTAACCCATTCACCGTTTCCGTTTACAGTGTATCCACCTACAGTAGTGTTAACTGCAAGGGCACCTGAAGCGTTAACGTAGTACCATTTGTCTTTAACTTGGAACCATTGGCTAGCTTTCATAGCACCTGATGCTTCAAGGAAGTACCAAGTATCGCCATCTTTAACCCAACCAGTTTGCATTACACCTGATTTGTTTAGGTAGTACCAAGTTCCACCAACGTTAACCCAACCAGTTTGCATTTCACCTTTTTCATTTAGGTAGTACCAGTTTTCATCAATTTGTTTCCAACCAGTAACTTGTTTGTTATCTTCATAGTAGTACCATACACCGTTGTCATCTTTAACCCATTCAGTACGAACAACGTTGTAGCTGTCAGTTTTTTCAACTACCAACTCACCGTTAACAAACATAGTTTTTCCATCTTGAAGAACTTCTTCAGCATCTAGAAGAGTTCCGTTTACAAGTTTTTGTGGAATGAAGTACCCTCTAGGAGCGTTATCAACACGATAAACTACATATCCACCTGTTTCCACTTTAAATTCTACATCACCTGCAGCATCAGTTACACCTTCAACTAAAGCTGGTTTTTTGTGGTTGTCGAAATCTTCTACAGTTTTGTACACTAACGCAGCTACTTGAACGCCTGCGACTGGTTTTCCAAGTTGGTCTTTAACATGAACACGAACATGAGTGTCGTTTGAGTAAACTTCTGGTAAAGGTTTACCATCTTTACCGATACGGTGTCTTACATCGTATGGATTTGTAGCTCTTGGAAGTGGTTTACCATCAGCATCTTTATCACCTTTATCAGTTGCAATAAAAGTTGATGATGTTGATCCATCTGAGTAAAGAACAATTCTTTGTGTTCCGATTGTTTTACCTGCAACAGCTGTAAGGTTTTTTTCTACAATTGCTTTTGATCCATCAGCTTGTACTTCAACTTCAGCAGCAACGTGGCGAACACCGTCAGCATCTTCTTTTACTTCTGCATCAACTTGTTTCACAATAGTTACTTCATGTCCATATTTATCTTTAACTTTTGAATCTGGGTTGTTAATTGAACCAAATCCACGGATACCTGGATCTTGACGTACATAGTTATCTGCTGCTGAAACAGCTTGTACAGCACCAAATGCTGCAAGAGCGACTGCGCTTGTCAATAAAACTTTTTTCATCGTTTTATCTCCTTTGTTTTCTTTAAAAATTTTTTCGTAAGACTATCTTACTACCATACAGTATATAAATATTTGCAGGATTTGTCAAGGGTTTTCTTCGATTTTTTAAACTTTTCAGCTTTTTTTTCAAAAAAGGTTAAAAAAACGCCTTTGTGAGATGAAATACCCTTCAAATACTGTATCTCCCAAGTGAAAATCTCACAAATTTCTTAAACCTTGAGTCAAACCTCACATATCTAATCCACATAGATAGTTGGACAGAACTCACTTCTATGGTATTATCCTATAACCCCTTCCAAATGTCAAGCAAAAATGGCAAGTATTTTGCAAATAACTCGCCATTCCATTAACTTTCTACTATTTAAAATGTGACCTCATAGCAAGGACTCAAACTCAGCGACGCTCATGCCCAACTGCTGACTGGCAACTTCAGAAGTCAAAAGACCTTGACGGACTAGATTTACTAAACCTACTTTTAATCCCTCTTCGATACCCTCTGCTCGTCCTCGTTCCAGTCCTTGTTCAATCCCCTCAGCACGGCCACGTTCAAGGCCACGCTCTAATCCTTTTTCAAGACCTTCTGCACGCCCACGTTCAAGACCACGTTCCAAACCTTTTTCTTCAGCTTGTTCCAAGGCATAGTCCTGTGCTAACAAGGCTTGTTCTTCGCGTCTGCGCTGTTCACTAAACATTTTCCTGTCCTCCTCGAACCAGCTCTTATAGTCTAGCAGTTGGTCTGCTTGACTGATAGCTCGCTCAGGTTGTTGGGTAAAGGGCTTGTTACCGAAAAACTCCAACCACGGTTTACGAACCTCGTCTTTGCTGGTTTCTCTGTATTTTTAGGTCTTATTTATGACGGTCTTACAACAACGCCTCAAACTCAGCGACGGTCATTCCCAATTGCTGGCTGGCAACTTCAGAAGTCAGGAGACCTTGGTGGACCATATCCAGGAAGGCAAAGAGTTTCCCACGTTCTAAACCTTGTTCGATACCTTCTGCTCTAGCTGTTTCCAAGGCATAGTCCTGTGCTAACAAGGCTTGTTCTTCTCGCATACGTATTTGGCTAAACATTTTCCTGTCCTCCTCGGACCAGCTCTTGTAGCCCAGCATTTGGTCTGCTTGGCTGATGGCTCGCTCGGGTTGCTGGGTAAAGGGTTTGTTCCCGAAAAACTCCAACCACGGTTTGCGAACCTCGTCTTTGCTGGTTTCTCTGTATTCTTTTAATTCCAAGAATGCCATCTTGACCAGATGGTTTTCTTGTCCATTGTTGCTGATCTTACAACAGCTCTTCAAACTCAGCGACAGTCATGCCTAATTGCTCACTTGCAAATTCAGAAGTTAGAACATGTTGGCGCACTAAATCTAGAAAGGTAAAGAGTTTCCCACGCTCTAAACCTTGTTTAATACCTTCTTCTCGACCACGCTCCACACCTTTTTCTTCAGCTTGTTCCAAGGCATAATCATGAGCCAATAATGCTTGTTCTTCGCGCATACGTAGTTGACTAAACATTTTCCTGTCCTCCTCGGACCAGCTTTTATAGTCTAGCAGTTGGTCTGCTTGGCTGATGGCTCGCTCGGGTTCTTGAGTAAAGGGCTTGTTCCCGAAAAACTCCAACCACGGCTTACGAACCTCGTCTTTGCTGGTTTCTCTGTATTTTTTTAGTTCCAAGAACGCCATCTTGACTAGATGATGTTCCTGTCCATTATTGGTGATGGTTAAGACTTCACCTGTCGAATCCTCGCGCATGCTAAAACTGTGGAAAGCTAGATCATCTTGGAAATAATTACTATCCACAATAGCAATTGCGTATACAGGTGCGATGTGTTTGTAACTCTGGTGTGTATCACCTTCTCGCTGACGAATTTTTTCTAGGTTTTGATTGACCTGACTGCAAAGGTAAGCCCACAGGCGATTGATGAAAAAATTCTGATGATGTACCTGAATCTCGATAATAACTTGAGTTCCATTATCTAGTTCAGCCAAGACGTCTATACTAGTATAGAAATCCTGCGCCGAGTACGGCGTCGAAGGCAAGACGTGAATGTTACTTCCCTCCAAAATCGTTACATTTTTTGCAGGTAAGTCCAGCATATCGCGAATAAATTGACAAGTGATTTCTGGATTGCTGAAAATTTTCTTAGCAACCAAGTCGTTGGTCGGGCTGATGCCCGGATGTCTTAGAATCATCCTTTTCCTCCTTTTATTATACCACAGTCTTATACTCAATGAAAATCAAAGAGCAAACTAGGAAACTAGCCACAGGCTGTACTTGAGTACGGCAAGGCGACGTTGACGTGGTTTGAATTTGATTTTCGAAGAGTATTAAATCTAGGTTTACTAGATTCACTGCCACTATCTATTTATTCGCAAAAGAGATGAAAAAACCTGAGAATTATCTCAGGCTTGGTTATTAAATCTTTTTCTCAATACTGAAAAGTGGAGAAAGTGGGCGTTTTTCATGGATACGTACGATAGCATCACCCAGTAGATGAGCAATCGAAATCTGCTCAATCTTATCAATCAAACGCTCTTCTGGCAGATAGATGGTATCCAAAACAACCAATTTCTTAATAGCTGATTTTTGAATATTGCCCATAGCAGGACCAGAAAGAACTGGGTGCGTACAGCTTGCATAGACTTCAACAGCACCAGCTTCCGCAAGAGCATCTGCCGCGTGACAAATGGTTCCAGCCGTATCAATCATATCATCAATCAAGATACAAGTCTTGCCTTCGACCTTACCGATGATGTTCATGACTTCACTGGTATTCATCTTATCAACGCTACGACGTTTGTCAATGATAGCAATAGATGTTTTCAAAAATTCTGCCAACTTACGGGCACGAGTCACCCCTCCATGGTCTGGGCTGACAACCACATAGTCAGAGCCAACCATACCACGACGCTCAAAATAATCTGCAATCAGAGGAGCTCCCATCAAGTGATCCACAGGAATATCAAAGAATCCTTGAATCTGTGCAGCATGCAAGTCGATTGTCAACAAACGATCCACTCCAGCTACTTCAAGCATATTTGCGACAAGTTTTGAAGTGATTGGCTCACGCGCTCTCGCCTTTCTATCCTGACGTGCATACCCATAGTAAGGCATGACAACATTGACAGATTCTGCACTCGCACGCTTCAAAGCATCTACCATAATCAAAATTTCAAGCAGATTGTCATTTACAGGCGAACTAGTTGATTGTAGGATAAAGACGTGCTTCCCACGGATTGATTCTTCGATGTTGACCTGAATCTCTCCATCTGAAAATTGGCGAACACTTGATTTCCCCAACTCTATCCCAATCTCCTGCGCCACACGTTCTGCCAATTCTTTATTAGAAGAAAGGGCAAACAGCTTTAAATCAGAAAAAGACATGATTTCCTCCGTATATATGTATCGCTTGTGCTTTTCACAAGATTTTTCCATCTACCATTGTAGCGCTTTTTGCACTATTTTTCAATCAAAAATAAAAGAAGGGCACCATATTTGTACCCTTGCATCATTCTTTTGAAAAATATTCTAGTTCATCAACTCATTGTACTTCTCAACAAAGCGATAAGCCTGATAAAAACCATAGAGAGTAATAGCCGTAACTACTGGAATCGCTAAAGGCAACTCTGTCTCCAACTCCACAAAAGGAGAGTTAAACAAGAAGTGAGTTCCCAAGGCTAAACCTAGGAAAATAAGCCCCTGTTTCTTGCCAACCTTCTGTCCTTTATAGGCTCTGTAAAGCAAGTAAACACCTACTACAGCCAAACCTGAAAAAGTCCAGTGAGAGGCAATTCCTGAGATGATACGCTCTAAAATTCTCGAAATGGTAAAGTCAAATCCCTCTGGCAAATCTGTACGAATATAGCCAATATCCTCAATCATTTGGAATCCCAAACCAGAAGCAATCCCTAGTAAAAACAAAGATTTTAATTTTCGCACAGGAATCAAAGCCAAAACAAAAACTAGAGGCAATAATTTCAAGGGCTCTTCTACCAAAGGAGCCACAATAGCACTTTCAAAGGCATTTAAAAATCCACTATCTGGGAAAAGAATACCCAGCAAATCATGGATATAGGTATTAGCAAAACTAGATAGCCAGCCTGAAAGGAACATCCCACCCAATAAAGACAAAATCAAGGCCTTCTTTGGCAATTCCCATTTTTTCCCAATACGGAAAAGGAAATAAAGAGCCGGAATCATGTAAAAGAGAGCTAGAAAGATAGAAACTCCCATTAGTCCATATTCCGCACCTGACATCGAACCGTCCGTATAGTAAATGGTTTCATACTGTAAACCAATACATAGCAATAAAATAAAAATAAATAAAATACTGTTTTTCTTCATACACTTTCTTTCTAAATGAAGTATTTATAATTCTACGACTGTCATACTTCCTGTATCCACATCGTAAATAGCACCAGAGATAATAACATCGTCTGGTATTAGGGGAGACTCGATAAGAAGTTGCATGTCCTCGCGTACACTCTCCTCTATATCTTGGAAAGGCAAGAAGTTCTGATCTGACACATCGACACCTAGTTCCTCTTTCAGATACTCCTGAAAAGGACCATTTTCAAAAGTCTGAGCACCACAGTCTGTATGGTGCAATACCACAATCTCTCTTGTCCCCATTTGTTGCTGGGAAATCACCAGCGAACGAATCATGTCCTCAGTCACTCGACCACCTGCATTCCGCAAGATATGAGCATCCCCAAGTGCCAAACCTAGAGCTTGCGCAACGTGCAAACGAGAGTCCATACAGGTCACAATGGCTACTCTAGTTTTGGGTTTAAGTGGCAGATTTAACTGCCCATGTAAGGCAACATAAGCCTGATTGGCTTGCATAAACTGTTCAAAATACGACACGATTCCCTCCTCGAAAATTTGATAGTCAAATATTTCTCCTATCTTATCATTTTTAAGAGAATTTGTCACAGATTAAGCAAAAACCTTTTTCAAAACTTCCTGAATCGTTGTCACCCCAATGACCTGAATGTCCTTGGGCGGAGTGATTCCTGTTAAGGAATTCTTAGGTACATAAATCTTAGTAAATCCCAGTTTAGCAGCTTCGTTGATGCGCTGCTCGATACGATTCACGCGCCGAATTTCTCCAGTCAAACCAAGTTCTCCTACAAAACATTCCTGAGGGTTGGTTGGCTTGTCTTTATAACTCGAAGCAATGGCAACTGCAACGGCCAAGTCAATGGCAGGTTCATCCAATTTGACACCGCCAGCAGATTTGAGATAGGCATCCTGATTTTGCAAGAGAAGACCTGCACGCTTTTCCAAAACAGCCATAATCAGACTAGCACGATTAAAATCAAGCCCAGTCGTCGTACGCTTGGCATTTCCAAACATGGTCGGTGTCACCAAAGCCTGAACCTCTGCCAAAATCGGACGCGTCCCTTCCATGGTCACAACGATGGAGGAACCAGTCGCCCCATCCAAACGCTCTTCTAAGAAAACTTGACTCGGATTGAGTACCTCAACCAAACCGCCCGACTGCATCTCAAAAATCCCAATCTCATTAGTGGAGCCAAAACGGTTTTTAACCGCTCTCAAAATACGAAAGGTATGGTGACGCTCCCCTTCAAAGTAAAGCACCGTATCCACCATATGCTCCAACATACGCGGACCAGCCAGAGTGCCCTCCTTGGTCACATGTCCTACGATAAAGATGGCAATATTATTAGTCTTGGCCAGCTGCATAAGTTCAGCCGTCACCTCACGCACTTGAGAAACAGACCCCTGCACCCCTGAAATCTCAGGAGACATAATAGTCTGAATGGAGTCAATAATGAGGAAGTCTGGTTGGATGCGCTCCACCTCAGATCGAACACTCTGCATATTGGTCTCTGCATAGAGATAAAACTCACTATCAATATCTCCCAAGCGTTCCGCTCGCAACTTGATTTGCTGGGCAGACTCCTCCCCACTGACGTAGAGAACCGTCCCCACTTGAGACAGCTGGGTTGAAACCTGTAGGAGAAGAGTTGATTTCCCAATCCCAGGATCCCCACCGATGAGGACGAGACTTCCTGGTACCACTCCTCCCCCAAGTACACGGTTGAATTCCTCCATCTCCGTCTTGGTTCGATTGACATTGATGGAAGTCACCTCAGCTAGTTTCATGGGCTTGGTTTTCTCACCTGTCAAGGACACACGCGCATTCTTGACCTCGGCAACCTCAACCTCTTCTACAAAAGAAGACCAAGACCCACAGTTGGGACAACGTCCCAGATATTTAGGGGAATTATACCCACAATTTTGACATACAAATGTCGCTTTTTTCTTTGCGATGATAAACCTCTTTCTATATCTCTAACTCACACTCAATCACTTGGCAAAAATCAATCTTCTCATTTAGCACAAACTGGCGCATGAGCATTCGATGAGCAACAACTACCACAGTCTGATGTTCTCGATACTTAGACATACATTCTAGAAACCGAGACTTCATCTCCGCAGCTGTCTCATATCGAATAGGACTATTAGGAAGTAACTCCCCCTTATTTTCTAGAAACATAGTACGAGCTTTTTCAAAATTATCTGTGCCACTTTCATAGACCTGCCATTCATGTAATAAAGGCTCTACTCTTAAAGGAAGACCCGTAGCACAAACCACATAAGAAGCCGTTTCTAAAGCTCTTGTGACTGCAGAAGATATGATTATTTCAGCTGAAGGGAGTGAAAAATTGGTGCTCAGTTCCTGAGCTTGCTGCCGTCCCTTCTCAGACAAGGGCGCCAAATCTATCCCAAATCCCGTATAAGAACGCTCCTCTAACTCACGGTAATCTGGCTCCCCGTGACGTACAAAGATAATTTTCATATTAAGATCCCCATAAAACTATCCAATCTTGCCACTGCTTCAGTGTTTTAGAGAATTTCTTCTGGTTGGCAACTCCGACAGCAGACAAATCGACAGAAACCTGATAATTCTCCTTGGTAGCTGCCAAAACGGAAGCCTTAACACAGCCATTGCCATCTACCCCTATAAACTCTATGCTTTTAGCACCGTTTTCCTCTAAAAAATCTTTTAAATCTGGATTAGTTCTATCTTTTCTCACCTGTCAAGGACACACGCGCATTCTTTACCTCGGCAACCTCAACCTCTTCTACAAAAGAAGAGCAAGACCCACAGTTGGGACAGCGCCCCAGATATTTAGGGGAATTATATTCACAATTTTGACACACAAATGTCGCCTTTTTCTTTGCGATAATAAACCTCTTTCTATATCTCTATCTCACATTCAATCACTTGGCAAAAATCAATCTTCTCATTTGGTACAAACTGGCGCATGAGCATTCCGTGAGTTACAATGATAATAGTTTTATAATTTTTATATTTTTCCAAAGCTCTTAAAAAACGATGACGCATCTCTAGATCAGTTTCATAGCGATAAGGAGAATCTTCAGATAAACCTCCTTGATGTTTTAGATAATATTCATGAGCTACCAATACACTAGTTAAATCAGAGTTAGTGCCATCTAAGTCTGGACGCCACTCATGAAAAAACGGCTCCACAAATAAGTCCAATCCTGTTTCAACTGCTATATAATGGGCTGTTTCTAAAGCCCTCGTCACAGACGATGAAATAATAATCTCTGCCTTTCCAAAATATGCAGTTTTAGCAACTTCTTTTGCCAGACTGCGACCTTTTCCTGTCAATGGCGCTAAATCACGACCAAAACCACTATAGAGTTGCGGATTTTCAAGTTTATCAAGCATACTATAGTCTGGCTCCCCATGACGTACAAAGATAATTTTCATCCTAGTGCCCAGTCGATCCAAATCCACCAGTTCGCACGCCATCAGCCGCATCTCCATCTGCGATTAAGAAAGGCGCAAAGACAGCCTGGACCACACGTTCCCCAACTTCGAGAATCACTTCTTGGCCTGTGATATTCTTCATCTGCGCAAAAATATGCCCTTCATTCCCAGGATTTCCATAGTAATCCCCATCAATGACACCCACAGAGTTAATCAAGACCAAGCCCTTCTTACGAGGATTTGAAGAGCGATCATAGAGATAGAGAACCTCAGTCGGCTGCATATAAGCCTTAACCCCTGTCGGAACCAAGACAATCTCTCCTGGAGCAATAACCGTACGCACAGCAACCTTTAAGTCGTAACCAGCCGCATGCGCTGTCTCACGCTTTGGCAATAAATTCTCGTCTGTAAAACTAGAAACCAATTCAAAACCACGAATTTTCATCATCTTCTCTTTTCTATTATCATTTATTCTAGATTATTCTATCTTATTTATTCGAAAAAAGCACGAAAAAAAGAGCACACAATTCAAATCGCTTAGGGCTGCTGGATTCCTCCCCTGACCCGCTTCACGCAGAACTGTTGCTCCACTGTTTATTATATCACATTCCTATTCATTTTAAAAGAAAAATTATTTTTTCCGTCTATTTCTAAAAAAGTCCTGCATAATAGCTGCGCATTCATCTTCCAAAATTCCCGTTTCAACCTCTACACGATGATTGAGACGCTCATCTGTCAAGATATCGTACAAACTTCCAGCAGCGCCAAATTTCTGGTTTTTAGCCCCATAGACCACGTTTGGAATGCGGGCAAGACCAATCGCCCCACTACACATGACACAAGGCTCAATGGTCACAAAAAGCGTGCAATCCAGCAAGCGCCAGCTCTCCTCACTAAGGTTCGCATGCTCTATAGCCATAATTTCCGCATGCATAACAGCTCGTTGCAGTTCTTCACGAGCATTATGCCCACGACCAATGATTTCACCGTCTTTGACAATCACACAACCAATTGGAATTTCATCGTGTTCTAAAGCAATCTCAGCCTCTCTCAAAGCCTCTCTCATAAAGACTTCTTTTTCTTCAACTGTATAATTCATCAATTTTCCCTTTTCCTACTTGTCGATTTTATTATTATATCATGATTCTCAACACAAAAAAAGCCACCGAATGCGGTGACTCTATAGGGAGATTATTATGAAAAAGAAAAGTTTAGGATATTTGTTACAACAAGTTAGGAGGTCTTCTTGTAACTGTCTATAGTATACCCGACCTATCTTAAACAAATCTTAAAAATCTCCTACGACCAAACACTTTCTAAAATATTTGTTTGTTCACGACCAGGACCTACTGAGAAAGTAGAAATACGAACGCCAACCAATTCACTCACACGACGAACGTAGTTACGCGCATTCTCAGGAAGATCCTCCAAATTACGAACTCCGGTAATATCTTCTGACCAACCTGGCAACTCTTCATAGATAGGCTTGCAGCGTTTTAATTGCTCAAGACTAGCTGGATAGTAGTCAATACGTTGACCATCAAGATCATAAGCCACACAGATTTTCACTGTATCCAAACCACTCAAAACATCGATAGAGTTCAATGAAAGGTTAGTAATACCAGAAACACGACGGCTATGACGCATGACAACTGAGTCAAACCAACCCACACGACGTGGACGACCAGTTGTTGTACCATATTCATGACCGACTTCACGAATACGTTCTCCCACTTCGTCAAACAACTCAGTTGGGAAAGGACCATCTCCCACACGACTCGTATAGGCTTTACATACACCTACAACCTTATCAATCTTACTTGGACCAACACCAGAACCAATTGTCACACCACCAGCTACAGGGTTTGAAGACGTAACAAATGGATAGGTACCTTGGTCGATATCTAGCATAACACCTTGTGCACCTTCAAAAAGCACACGTTTACCATTATCAAGCGCATCATTCAAAATAACAGATGTATCGGTCACATATTTCTTGATTTGTTGACCATATTCGTAATATTCTTCAAAAATATCATCGAAGGCGATCGCTTTACTGTCATACAATTTTTCAAAGAGACGATTCTTTTCAGCAAGGTTACGTTCCAAACGCTCACGGAAAATATCTTTATCCAAAAGATCTGCAATACGAATCCCCACACGAGCAGCCTTGTCCATATAAGCTGGACCAATTCCCTTAATTGTAGTACCAATCTTATTGTCACCCTTAGCCTCTTCTTGCAAGCGATCCAACTCGATATGGTATGGCAAAATAACATGCGCACGATCAGAAATACGTAAGTTATCAGTTGTAACACCTTCCTCATGAAGATAGCTCAACTCTTTCACAAGAGATTTAGGATTTACAACCATACCGTTCCCAATAACAGAGATTTTTTCAGGGAAGAAAATTCCAGATGGAATCAAGTGCAACTTAAATTTCTTACCATCAATCACAATCGTGTGACCTGCATTATCACCACCTTGGTAACGTGCAATCACTTCTGCATTCGCTGAAAGGAAGTCTGTAATCTTCCCTTTCCCTTCATCACCCCATTGGGTACCTACAACAACAACTGAAGTCATAATCTTGTCTGAGCCCTCAGGCTCTTCCTTTCTCACATACATGGCAGGAATCTCACCCGCAATTATATCTTACAATTTATTATAAGAAAAAATCGCCTTTTTATCAAGAAGAAACAATAGAAAGATTTGCTATTTCCAACTATTAAAAAATATTATAGAAAAATTTAAAGCTATTTATCATAATTGTTCCGTAAAAGAGTAAATTCGTTCGGGAATTCACTCGTGCTGTCTCAACAAGAAATAACACCTCGATTCATTATCATCTTTTCAAGATACAAACGATAAGCAACACGATAATGGTAAACAATAAAATCTCGACGACATCCAATGCTATATCGAACAAAATAATAAATCAAAAATTTAAAATGAAAATGTTCCCATTCCCAACTATTATCAAAGAAAGTAGCATACTCTTCTTCGATACTGTCATAGAATTCAGACATCTGATCATAAATACTTTGTAGCATAAGCATACACTCCTTTACTTTTTATGACCTTATTCTAACAAAAAATTTTAACTAATCATTAATAATTCCTGAATTGTTAAAATACCAACCTCAACAAGATAAAAAATAGGAAAAGTTGACAGAATAGAAATAAATATCTTAAATAAATTTCAAACCATTAAAGACCTAAAAAGGTCTCCTTAAGACTTTTAGATTTACAATATTTTTATTGGTTAAATCCTCAAAAAGCGCAGTTTCACTTGCAATCATTGCTCAAAAATAGCTGTCAGTGAAATTTCTCTCGTCAATAAAAAGGCTCTATAATATTTGTAGTGGGTACCCCCCTATGGATATTATGGAGCCTATTTTGTTGTAGAAAAAAGTTCCATAGAAAAAATCATATGGAATCATTACTTTTTATCACAAAACTACTTGATATCCAAGACTCAAACATCAAAATTCTAGATATCATCAATATGGATACACACAAGGAAATTATCGCTAAGCTAGATCATCCTGACACTAAGTGTCCACATTGCCTAGGGCAAATGGATAAATATGACTTCCAAAAAGAATCTAAAATTCCCCATCTAGAGTGTGCAGGTTATAAGACACTCATTCGAATGAGAAAACGTCGTTTTCGTTGTAAAGTCTGCGCGAAAATGGATGTCGCAGAGACTTCCTTAGTCAAAAAAATCACCAAATCTCAAAACATCGTCAATCAGAAAATCACTCAAAAATTAATCGAGAAAGTCCCTATGACAGCTATTGCAGAAAGTCTATCTATCTCTACTTCGACAGTCATTCGTAAATTGAAAGAATTCAATTTCAAGACAGATTTATCTATCCTTCCAAATCACATTGCTTGGAATGAATACAGCTTCAAGAAAGGTAAGTTGAGCTTCGTTGCGCAGGACTTTGATTCCAGAAAGATCGTAGCTATCCTGGATGGGCGGTCTCAAGTGACTATTCGCAATTATTTCCTTCGTTATTCTAGACAGGTGAGAAGTCACGTGATAGTCATTGCAATGGATATGGTTACCCCCTACTACTTTATCGCTCTACTTTTAGCTCACACTTGACCAATCATGAGATTCTCGCAAAGCTCCTTGCATACTCTCAAGAACATAGAGAACACTATGAACTCTATCAACTATTACTGTTTCATTTCCAAAATCCTCATCCCTTTGAACATCAAAAATGAGAGAACCAATTTGGTCCTCTCCAAGTTATAACTTTTCATCACCTCACTACAGTTGACAAAGAGCAATATTTCTCTCATTAAGAAAAATATCTAGCACCTACTGATGCGAGAGAGAGTATTAATTACATAACAAAAAAGGCTCTATAATATTTGTAGTGGGTAAATCCCCTATAGATATTATGGAGCCTATTTTGTGTAGAAAAAAAGTCCCATATGACCTATAATGAAAAGCGACAAAACAACTCATTAGAAAGATTCATATGGAACAATTACATTTTATCACAAAACTGCTCGATATCAAAGACCCTAATGTCCAAATTATGGATGTTGTTAATAGAGATACCCACAAGGAAATCATCGCCAAACTGGATTATGAGGCCCCATCTTGTCCTGAATGTGGAAGTCAAATGAAGAAATATGACTTCCAAAAACCATCGAAAATTCCTTACTTTGAAACGACTGGTATGCCTACCAGAATCCTCCTTAAAAAGCGTCGTTTCAAGTGCTATCAGTGCTCGAAAATGATGGTAGCCGAGACCTCTCTCGTCAAGAAAAATCACCAAATTCCTCGTATCATCAACCAAAAGATTGCGCAAAAGCTGATTGAAAAAACTTCTATGACCGATATTGCCCATCAGCTTTCCATTTCAACTTCAACTGTCATTCGCAAGCTCAATGACTTCTGTTTTAAGCATGATTTTTCTCGTCTTCCTGAGATTATGTCCTGGGACGAGTATGCCTTCACTAAGGGAAAGATGAGTTTCATTGCACAAGATTTTGATAATCTCAACATCATCACTGTTCTTGAAGGCAGAACACAAGCTATCATTCGAAATCACTTTCTGCGCTACGATAAAGTCGTTCGTTGTCAGGTGAAAATCATTACTATGGATATGTTTAGCCCCTACTACGATATTGCCAGAAAACTTTTTCCTAACGCTAAAATCGTTCTTGACCGCTTTCACATTGTACAACACTTAAGCCGTGCTATGAGTCGTGTCCGTGTTCAAATCATAAATCAATTTGAGCGAAAATCTCATGAATACAAGGCTATCAAACGCTACTGGAAGCTCATCCAGCAGGATAGTCGTAAACTGAGTGATAAACGTTTTTATCGCCCTACTTTTCGCATGCACTTAACGAATAAAGAAATTCTAGACAAGCTTTTGAGCTATTCAGAAGACTTGAGACACCACTATAATCTCTATCAGCTCTTGCTTTTTCACTTTCAGAACAAGGAGCCTGACAAATTTCTCGGACTTATTGAGGACAATCTTAAACAGGTTCATCCTCTTTTTCAGACTGTCTTTAAAACCTTCCTCAAGGATAAAGAAAAGATTGTCAACGCCCTTCAACTACCCTATTCCAACGCCAAATTGGAAGCAACCAATAATCTCATCAAACTTATCAAGCGAAATGCCTTTGGTTTTCGGAACTTTGAAAACTTCAAAAAACGGATTTTTATCGCTCTCAATATCAAAAAAGAAAGGACGAAATCCGTCCTTTCTAGATCTTAGCTTTTCTTCAACCCACTACAGTTGACAAAGAGCCACAAAAAAGAGGTCGAAACCTCCTTTTATTAACTACTCCGCCAGTAGGACTCGAACCTACGACATCATGATTAACAGTCATGCGCTACTACCAACTGAGCTATGGCGGAATAAAGCTAAGCGACTTCCATATCTCACAGGGGGCAACCCCCAACTACTTCCGGCGTTCTAGGGCTTAACTTCTGTGTTCG
>CAJNCE010000015.1:0-32278 GCA_905221185.1 bacterium
CATCAAAAAAGAAAGGACGAATTTCGTCCTTTCTCGATCTTAGCTTTTCTTCAACCCACTACAGTTGACAAAGAGCCAAAAGAACTAGAGTTCTCACAAATGAGTGATGTTTCTAGTTCTTTTTGATTTACAAAGACTTTATGTAGAGAACTACTAATGATCAGATGAGATCACCTATTTAAGCTTCTTCTTCATCGTCTTTCTTCTTTTTAGCAAATAGCAAACCAAATGCGCCAAGAAGAGAGAGAGCTCCTAATGCACCTGTAGCACGGTCTTCTTGTGTACCAGTATTTGGCAATACTGCTTGCGTTTGAGAAATTGATGGATTCGTTTCTGACACTTCATTCGGCAATTTAGCAGGCACTTCAACTGTTTGACTTGGTTGTTCAGCCGGTTGAGTAGTTGGCACCTTAGCAGGAGTAACAGTATCCAGTCTAGGATTTGTATCGTCAGATGGTGTAGTTGGTCTTTGTTGACCGTCACCTGTTGGTCTAACTGGACTCACTTTCCTGAAGATGTGAGTTACAACATCATCTTTAGTTTCTGTTCTTACAAATACATAACCTTCAATTTCACCATGTTCAAATGCTTCATTGACTTCACCTAATACCGATGGAGCTTTGGCATCCGCTGGTTTCAATTCATTGCCATTTTCATCAACCCATTTAGTGATGATAAGCTGAATTTTTGGCAACTCAGTTGGTTCAGGAAGTTCACCATTTACTCCACCGTTGAATTCTGGGACATCTACTACTGGAGGCTGTATTAATTCTCCATTTTCGTCTACTCCTGTCGTTCCAATTGGACCGTTGTATCCTGGATTTTCTGGTTGTACCTCTGGTTCTCCATTCACTCCACCATTAAATTCTGGAAGTTCAACTACTGGAGGGGCAATTGTTGTCACTAATTCTTCAGAAATTTCATGGCTTACATTCGTCTTAGGATCTGTGATTATTACTTTGCCTGATGATTCAACAACTACTGTCTTACCAGGGTTAGCTTTTTCAACTGACTCTTTAACTTTGTCTTGCTCCTCTTTAGTTAAGTTACCAAATGATTCTACAGGTACTTTCATTTTTGGTAATTCTATAACTGTAATTTTAACAGTTGCTTCTTCGCTACTTCCATCTTTATACGTTACTTTTACTCGTACATCTCCTGAACCAGTTGGAATTGGATCTAACAATTCTTTCGATTGAATGTTTTCTCCGGTTACAGCACCTTTCACTTGGTCTTCTGTATGTTTTGGCTGTTGATCGTGACGGGTTAAGTTTGTTACTTGTGGGGTATCCGTTGTGGCGTTACTGTCGGTTACTGTAATTTTAACAGTTGCTTCTTCGCTACTTCCATCTTTATACGTTACTTTTACTCGTACATCTCCTGAACCAGTTGGAATTGGATCTAACAATTCTTTCGATTGAATGTTTTCTCCGGTTACAGCACCTTTCACTTGGTCTTCTGTATGTTTTGGCTGTTGATCGTGACGGGTTAAGTTTGTTACTTGTGGGGTGATTAATGTCGCATCTGTTGGTGTTACATTAATTGGCACATTTACATTTTCAGTACTTCCGTCGTTATATGTTACTTTAACTACCGCAACACCTGATTCATTTGGAATGTTACCTACGATTTCTTTGGCTGCAATATTTGTACCGCTTACTGCACCTAATACTTGATCATTTGTATGTTTCGCTTGTTGGTCATTACGTGTTAATGTCGTAGCAGTTGGCTCATACTTCGCTGCTTGTGTTCTAACTTTGAAGACAATACGATATGGGTTCGAAGCATTATCTGTTCTACTTCCTGATTTATCCTTAATATTATTTTCTGCAGCATCCATTGCTGAAACGTAACGAGTTGCAATTACATCTCCATCATTCCACAATGTATTTGCAGATTTTTCTCTATTTAATGTGCCAGTAACTGTTAATGTATATGGTGCATTAGTTATTGTATCACCATTTCTTACAAGTTTATTATAATCTAGTCCGTAATTTCCAATGTTTAACAATGTTGTTCCCTGATCGAAAATTACTGCTTCTAATAACTTACCAGAATTGTCACCTACAGTCGCAACATCTACATTCGTTTCTTCTGTTGGTGTGATATATACCACATGATTTCCTTGTGCATCTGTTTCTACATTGTTAGTATATGTCACTGTTGGATAAACCGCATCTCCATTACCTGCTGTACCTGTTACTGGATTACTTTGAACACTACCTGTTCCATCTGTTGTAAGAGCTTTAGCTGTAACTGTTGAACCATCTTTTACAACACGGTCTTTTAATCTAAACACACCTGTTGTTGGATCAACCGTCAACGGCGCTCCTGCACCAAATGCCCACACTCCATCAGCATTCTTCTTAGCTGTGTATGTTACTTCTGTAGAGTCGTCTTGTTTTGTAAAGGTTACACTAACTTTATCTACATTTGTTTGATTTGTTGGTGTAATTTCTACATCACCATTATCTTTTGGAGTCACTGTTGGTGCCGTTGGTTGTACTAAGAACGTAATATCTCTTTCAATTGACTCTGGAACAAAAGTTTTCACACCATTAATTGTATAGAAACCTGCAGCCGGGAATTTAACAACTGCTTTATATCCCGTTACTCTACCTGGTTCAGTAAGTGCTGTTTCTCTGTCAGTTACTTCTACATTGTCTTTTTTCCATTTGAACGACATTCCACTTGGATAAATTGTACGGTCCGGTGCTGTTGACACTGCTAATTTTACATAATCATGTGAATCTGTACCTAGTTTAGTACCTAAAGGAACTGTTTTTGGAATTTCTTTTATAACAGCGTCTTCAACAGTGTACTTAAATTTATAAGTTTTTGTATTTCCTGAAGCATCCGCTACAGCTACGCTTGCTTCACGTGTTCCTGTAGTAGCACTACTTGTAGCCGCATCATCACCTTCTAGGTTAACATTCGTTCCATTAGGCATTGCTTCTGTTTTATTTACACTTCGACCATTTGGAAGATTAGTGATATTAATAGAAGCCGTTGATCCAGAATTATCATCCACAATGAATGTTGGATTAAACGTTGCACCTTTAAAGATAACAAAACGATTATCTTCAGCATTTTCTGTTAAAGCTACTGGAGTGTTGTTTCCTAATTTAATTTTTACCGTCGGTTTAACATCTTCAATTTTCACTTTAACTTTTACAATTTTAGACCTTGGATATCTTGAGGCATAAGGCCCAGTTGGATCAGCAACTAATGTCACTTTTACCTGACGTTCTACTTCGGTTCCACCACGTCCTGTTACAGTACTGTCCACCCATTCATATTTCGTTCCTTCTGGTAATTCTTTCGATCCATTAATTGGCATTACTGCCGCTTTTGCTTGGTCGCTTGTTAATGAGTCCCCACTATTTACTGTAAGTTTATTAGTATCATTAGCACCGACATCAAAGACCGTATGAACAATTTCACCTTCACGTCTTAATTTTAACAATTCATCTGTAGTCGTTGCAGCGTATCTACCTGTTGGATAAGTTGCTCCATAACTATATTTATACTCACCAACTCCTTTTGCGATGTCTTTATTAAGTTCTCTAGCCATAATAGAGTCATCTTTATCAGCATTAGTTATCGGCGGTATATCTTTGAGTACTGTTCGCCCATCCTCTTCTACTTCTCTTTTTGCAAACCAATTCAAACCTTGTGCTAATCCATTGTTTATATAGTAATCATCGTCATGGTACCATCTATATTTAGTAGCTCCTGCAAAATCATACACCTTATTAGCAATTGGGAATGATTTATAGACTTTATACGGTATTACTTTAGTCGTTGTAGCACCATTCGCAAATGTAATAGTCGCTGTAGCTCGTTTATCTTGGTAATCACCATTTACATTTTCCGTATCAAATGTAACATCAACTGTAGCACCGTTAGGTAGCTCCTCTAATTGTCCACCTTCATCTACTCGTACTAATGTTCTCTTATCATCATCCGTTAATTTTTCATGTTGGATAAAGTTAATTACTGGACGTACATTTAAGTTATACCCAACTTTGAAGAATCCTAGGCTTTGTTTTTCAGTTTCATTTCCTGAAGTATCTGCTGTTTTAGCGATTAACTCATAAGATGCTGGATCAACAGTCTTAATAATACTAGAGAACACCGTTTCACCAGTCGCTGTAGTAAGATCATGACCGTTTTCAACTACTTTGATTTCCTCGTTACCTTTTTTCACCCAAACATTCAATTTATTACGAACGCTATTAGTGTTTGAATCAGTTGCGTCATCTTTATCATAGTTATCTGTTACTTTTACAAGTGAAGATGCTGTGATAGAAGTATCCGTTAATCTCGGAGCATCGTCTGCTGATGTTCCTAACTCATTAGAGTCTGAACGTTCTACTACTGGTTTCGTTGAATCAATTGGAACGAAGTATAAGTTTACAACGTTTCTAGTTGTGTCTCTGTTTTCATTATTACGTTCTGCTAAAGAACCATCGTTAACCCATTTTGGACGTAAGTAAACTTGCGCTTTATGAATTGAATCTCTTCCACCAACTACATTATTCAATGTGAATTCTGGTAATCCATTTCCAACTGCTGCTGCAATTGTTACATTTTGAAGAGTTGTAGCTGTTCCGCCAGCTTTACCATTCTCAACTTGTTTTGTACCAGATTTCTTAACAGTTCTACCTCCACGTTCACTAGATTCCACTACATCAATAACATTGATATAGTTTCCATCTTTAAGGAAGGTATTACCAGAACCCATGCTGAAACCATCTTCACCTCTTCGGTTATTAGCTTCCGCTTTTGCTTTATTAACCCCTTGAGTTGCAATAAATGATGGGTTTTCTGTATGGTTTACAGACCATCCTTCGCGAAGATTTAACACTTTCAGCACATCGTCAAAGTTAAATGATTGCCCTTTCGTTGCATCATAGTAATAAATCAAACTACGGTCGCCATTCACATTATCTTTAGAGGTAGTATTTGACCATGCAAATCCTTTATCTGTATCACGACCTGGAACTTTTAGTCCTTCGATATTTTCGAATTTATAGTCTTTTCTAATATCTGCAAAACGAGTTACAAATCCTGCGCCGTTATCCTTATTCGGATTTGTTTGTATCCAACCACGACTCTTATCTGCAGTTGTGATTGTAATTGCACCACTATCTGTAATCTCGATATTTTCATCACTTAGATTTAGATTACGGTTTGCAGCACGTAAGGCAATACGGATACCTGTTTTTTCTGCATCGTTTAATGCTTGATCGTTTGCTTGAATAATACGGTTTGTTGAATTTTCATTGATAGTTAATCTTCTTGTAACAAGTTCTGAAGCACTCGAACCTGAAAGTGTTGATACACCACCATGCTCTACTCTCGTAACCGCATAAAGTTCTTCCCCTGGTTCTAAACCATTTGGACGAGCAGCCTCATAATCACTAGGTTCAAATACCACACTCGTACTATTGCTAGCAACTTCTTTTTCTTTTAAGAATGTATTCGGATCTTTACTACTATATAATCTTACATATCGAGTTGAACCTCTGTTAACAGTACCAAAGCTATCTCCCTTAGGAACAACATTAGAAACTTCGATTCTAGGTCTATTTCCTGCTTGACCATACAAAAGCTCTCCCTCAGTTGTTCTTTCTGCTGTGCCTTCTACTGCTTTTTTCACCGTAGGAGCAGATGGGTCAATTGCGAAAAACACACTCTTAGTTATCGTTCCAGGAGCAAACACCGTTCTTGTAGTACTATTAACATTTGCTATTTCGTTTCCAGCGTTTCTAAAGTCTACTTGGATCCCTGCAGTATAGTGTCCCATACGTGTTTTAACGCCAGATTTAGATTCATCCGCTTGGTTAGAAGAAACCCCATTACTATCTTTAGGATTTTGGAATGAATAAATCACCCCTGAAGGTAAGTAAGCTTTTCCTCTGTCTTCTTTATTCTCAGTGTCTACAACTTTCCAATAATCTTCTGCAGAAACATTAGTAGTGCTCCCTGCAACATTTATCGATTGATTATTTCTAAGTCCGATAAATGGAGTTGTCGTCCCATCGGTTGTATAAGTATTTTTCAATTCCATATCAACTACACGATATTTAAATCGGAATGTACTTACATCATTGTTATCACTACCTTTTACAGATAGAGCAACTTCATGTTCTCCAAGAGCTTGTGTGTCCGCAACTGTTCCACTAAATAAAGTTTGTGAGTACTTAGCTGCTTCTGTAGCTCCATCTTTTCCAGTTTGTCTACCGCCACTATAAGATGTAGCTGTTACCCCAGTAGGAAGTCCACTTTGAACACTAATATCTTGAATAATACCTGAGTTATCCCACGCTTTAATCGTTGGGTTGAAATTAGCCCCTCTGAACACTGTGAAGATTGGTGCTGTAGCTGTTTGTCCTAGAGACTGACCATTTAAGGTTGCTTGTGGTCTAGAGTTATCCACTACGTTAATTGTTGCATTTTTCTTAATTCTTTCAGGTGCATAAACTGTAATTCCATCAGCTGTTGTACCGCCATTTCTTGAATTCGCTGGGAATGTTGCTATAACTTCTTTTGTTACAGTTTGAGATGTAGTCGGTAATTTTGTTTCATTATTTTCATTATTCCCCCACGAGAATGTCATCCCACCTGGGAAATATCTATCATCACTTGATGTACTTCCATTTAGGGTAGTCGCTAAGAATCTATGTGGATCACCTAATTTAGCTCCTCCAACGTTAGATTCTGGAGAATTTTTCAACATTACATCAGCAATAATGTATTGGAATTTATAATCTTTTGCATTTCCATTTGCATCTCGAACTGATACTGTTGCTTCACGTGTACCAAAAGGTGTAGTTTGATCCACTACTGTATCACTAAATGTGTAATTTCCATTAGGAATTAATGTACGTGGAACATCTTTATTATTCACTTTGTTAAACCAAACACCATTTGGAATATTTTTAACAGAAAGATTTGCAATAATTCCTGAATTATCCTCAACTCTGAAAGTTGGATTAAATGTAGCACCACGGTAAATCAAGAATTTATTATCAGTAGCTGCTTCAGTTAATTTTTTCCCATTCATCCAAACTTCAGGAGCTTGTCTATCAGGGTTTTTCGCTGTATCTCGAGCAATGTCACTTGTGTCACTGTTTAAGAATGTAGCTGTTGCCGTCACTTCCGATATATCTTTTACAGTTGGTTCTGTAATCGTGATTTTACCTGTACTACTGTCTACTGTAATTCCGTTTGGACGTGTTCCTTGAATTCCCCATGAGTTTCCATCTTTTTTAGCGATAACCGTTTTAGCGGTAGTTTCATTTGTAGGAACGTATTGGAATGTTACTTTATCTGTATCTCCTTGTGGAGTAATGCTAACTGTACCATCTTGAGGTCCCACTACTAAAGGTTTTGTAGGTTTTGTCCCTTTCATTGGATCGATAGTAGCCGTTTGCCCATCTGGATAAGTCACTTTAATTTGGTTTGTACGACCTGCTGTTGTGTCATACTCAAACTTCACTCCAGCTTTTACTAAGTCTGGGTTGGCATTTTTAACATTTTGTAACACTTGATTTTTTACATCTGTTTTTATTGCACCGTCTTGTAAATCAGCCCCCGTAAGCATACGAACAGGAGGTTCATTTGGAACTGCTGATAATACTTTAACTGTTAATGTTTTAGATAGAGTTGCTGTTTCAGTTCTGTTTCCTGCTTTATCGGTTGCATTTAATGTAACTGTTAATCCACCTGTAGGAATTTTGTATTTTCCACCATCTTGGTTTAATTGGATTTTCAAGTCACCTTTAATAGTATCTTTTTTAGCGCCTGTTACTCCACCATTTTTTGTAAATGTTGTAGTTCTATTATTATAAGCACCTGCAACACTGTATCTTACATTTCCATTATTAGCAGTAGAAAGTTCATTCATTCCATCTCCTAATGCATCATCTTGAACTTGGACATTTAATGAAACTTTACCATCTGCACTTGGTGTTACGAATAGTGTTACTTGGTTATTCGCTGGAGTTGTTGCTAATGGTTTTCCACTTTCACCTACTTGGATTGTAGGAGCCATACCGTCTCTTTCAACTGTTGCCATAGCTGACTTGTCAGATCTTACATCAGTATGTTTTTTATTGTTATAGTCTAGGTACGCTGAAGTATCAATAATAGATTGGGCGTAATATTTACCACTTTTAATTTGAACATTATTAAAGACTGCATTTCCACTATTATTTGCGTTTACAGTAGCAACTTTTTCTGTTCTTGTAACTCCATTTTCTACATATTCACGGAATAATGTAATTGGATAACCGTTCGTACCGTTTGATACCGTTAAGTTTTTCGTTTGACCACGAGAGTTTGTTAGATTTTCTCTAAATACCGGAGTTTTTGGTTTAATCGCAAACTTGATATTCAAGAAGTCTGCAGAGCCGTCATTAAACTTACGTTTTACCTTATATTCTACTAACCCTGGTTTATCAGCACCGTGCATCCCGATTTGAGAAGCAGATAATTTATTCCCTTCTTTATCGTAGAATTCAAATGTTTGACCTGCAGCATTGGCTTTAAGACTTGATGAAGGTTGGTTACTTCCCGGCCTTGCAGTATATTGGTGCATATCAAAGTTACTGTTATATCTACCTGAATCATCGAATCCTAAGATACCATCTGCGTCAAATGGTTTATAGTCATAATTAAGTCCACCAAATCCATATGCTCCTTGTGGGTAGGCAGTATTATAGTGTTTCCCTTGATTAATTAAGAATGTACCATTTCCAACTACATGTAATGGATAGTTATCTGTATCATCTTTATCGTACGCATGACGTCCGTGCCATTGTTGCGCTAAAATACGGCGCCCCCATTGTTGAACACGATATCCAGCCGCATAGTACAGTTTATCCATTTTTGTATTGTTCGTGTTAGTCGTTTTAAACGAAATAGTATATTTATCACGTCCGTGTAATTGGAAACGATAAACATCCTCTGTATTGTCAGCAATTTTATTGAACATATCGTCAGATTTTGCTGTTTCTCCAGCGTGTGACTCTAAACGACGAGTATAATACCCTACATTGGCAGTACCTCTAGCTAATCCTTCTAAACTTTCTTCACCTGCTTCCACTCCTCTAATTCCAATTTTTTTACCGCGGAATAAACTTTCTCGAACTCTAGATGCTAAATCTCCTGCACCTGCTACTTCTTCTGCTACTCCACCTTGAGGAGTTCTTTCAATCGTAATACTGCTATTATCTACTCTTTGTCCTTTCGGAATAGAGAAGAAAGCATAACCATCTTGTTGATCTTCGTGGGCAGCATTAAAAGTAATTGTCCATAAATATCCGCCGCCATCAACTTCATTTACTTCTTCATATACTAAACGTTTAATATCTCTTACTGGAGAGTGAGTTGCATTATTGGCTACTAAACTCTCTGTAAACGTATGGAATAAATACGTGTATTTATCGTATGGAGATGAACCTTTTTGACCATCTTCATAGTAGAACTCTTTAGCAGTAGCGTAAGGTGTTGTGTACGCATTAGGGAATCTAGGGTCTCTAACACGATCATCAGCTGCACGTTCACGACGACTAGCCCCATCCCCTACCGAACGTTCAGTCCCTGGAACTGTAGGTTGTTCATTCAAAGGTTGCCCATTCTCATCTTGTTTACGCAAGAACGCTTCAGTAAAGTCACGAGCTGCTTTTAAGTTTGCTGTAGCAGTCGCAAAGTCAGCTTCAGATAACACTGCATTTTCGTCAGTAAGTCCTAGTTTTTCGTTTAACTTGTCGTAGTTTGCTTTGATAGAAGCTATTTCTGATTCGTCTGCCCCATTTTTTCTAAGATACGTAACAATTTTACGCATTTCTTCTGCTAATGCATAATTGTCTGTGCCGTTTGTGTAGGTTGGTAATGCTTTCGGTGCAGTTTCTTTGTTAGAAGTCGCTACTCCTACTTTTGGAGTTGCACTTTCGCTAGCTGCTGGTTGAACTTCAGTGCTCTCCCTTCTTCCTCTACGAGAACTTCTGCTTGGGAGGGCTGTGTTGTCAGTCTCTAATGACTCACTTCCATTTTTTTCTGACGGTTTAGCCTCATCTACTTTTTTAGCTACTTCTTGAACTGATTTAACAGCGTCTTTCACAAGCGTCAATTGTGAATCTATTTGTTCTTGTGTAGCATTTTTATCCGCTAAAACTTTTTTAGCTTCTGCAATCACTGTATTTAGCTTCGCTTTTTTAGCTTCATCAGTTATAGATGCTACTTTGCTTTCCAAATCTGTTAAAGCTGTTTCTAACTCAGTAACATTTACTTTTTTAGTTTCAGTAGAGGCTACATCGCCTTGTACTTTGTCAGTAGTTACTGTAGGTATTTCTGTCTTTTCAGATACATTACTAGTCGTAGACTCAGTATTTTCGCTATGATTTGATGAATCTGATACTACTGGATTTTCTACACTTGTAGTTCCTGTACTTATTCCAGCTCTTGTAGGAGTTGTTGACTCTGAAATTGAGTTTGGAGTGATAGCTGGATCATTAGGATCACCTGCTGACCCACTATCTCCCGATGCATCTCCTCCGCCACCAGCGGCTGTCTGATGTGTACTATTGGCTGTTGCAGGAGAGACAGTCATATCCGCCTTAGCTACTCCATTCGCAAAAAAGATGAGCGCTGCAATCGCCACACTCGCAGCACCAAAATGGTACTTTCTTATAGAATAACGGTAAACTTTTTCACCATTGTCGTCACGCTTTTTACCAAACATAAGTATATCCTTTCATTGTTTCAACTGATTAGCTAACACGCTTTGAAACATAATATCTCAACACTATATTAATACTTTCGCAGTGTAAAAGCAAGCATTTTCATAAAGAGTGTCCAAAATAAAAATACTACAACAATCGTATTTATGAGCATTTTTCAAGAATTATATATACATATATATTCAAGTGTTATTATACTTATATTTCGAATATCTAAACTATAAAATTTAATATAAACAAAAAACAGATCTTACCTTTTGCCTCGGAAAAATCTGTCATTATTTTATTTTAAATGGTAGACTGCCTACCCTTACATTTTATAGACAGCGGATTGATGAAAGCTTATTATTGAGTAAAGGGTTTGTTCCCAAAAAAACCTAACCACGGTTTACGAACCACATCTTTGCTGGTTTCTCTGTATTTTTTTAGTTCTTATTTATGTTGGTCCTTCAATAGTGCCTCAAACTCAACAACCGACATACCTAATTGTTGGCTGGCAAATTCAGTGCTTAATACATGTTGACGGACTAGATTTGCCAACATCGCGAAACCACCTTCAGCTCGACCACGCTCTAGTCCCCGCTATAACCCTTTTTCCTCAGCTTGTTCCAAGGCATAGTCCTGTGCTAACAATGCTTGTTCCTCACGCCTGCGTTGTTCACTAAACATTTTCCTGTCCTCCTCGGACCAGCTCTTGTAGTCCAGCAGTTGGTCTGCCTGGCTGATGGCTCGCTCAGGTTGCTGGGTAAAGGGTTTGTTACCGAAAAACTCCAACCACGGTTTGCGAACCTCGTCTTTGCTGGTTTCTCTGTATTTTTTTGTTCTTATTCGTGATGCACTTTCAATAGTTCTTCAAACTCAGCGACAGTCATGCCTAATTGCTCACTCGCAACCTCAGCTGTCAAAAGATGCTTACGAACCATATCTAAAAAAGCAAGCAGTTGTCCACACTCTAAACCTTTTTCAAGACCCTCAGCTCGCCCACGTTCTATTCCTTTTTCTTCAGCTTGTTCCAAGGCATAGTCCTGCGCTAACAAGGCTTGTTCTTCGCGCATACGTAGTTGACTAAACATTTTCCTGTCCTCCTCGGACCAGCTCTTATAGTCTAGCAGTTGGTCTGCCTGGCTGATGGCTCGCTCAGGTTGCTGGGTAAAGGGTTTATTCCCGAAAAACTCCAACCATGGCTTGCGAACCTCGTCTTTGCTGGTTTCTCTATATTTTTTTAATTCCAAGAATGCCATCTTGACCAGATGGTTTTCCTGTCCATTACTGGTGATAGTTAAGACCTCACCTGTCGTATCCTCGCGCATGCTAAAACTGTGGAAAGCTAGATCATCTTGGAAATAATTACTATCCACAATAGCTATTGCGTAAACAGGTGCGATGTGTTTGTAGCTCTGGTGGGTATCACCTTCACGTTGGCGAATTTTTTCTAGGTTTTGATTGACCTGACTACATAGATAAGCCCACAGGCGATTGATGAAAAAATTCTGATGATGAACCTGAATCTCAATAATAACCTGTGTGCCATTATCCAACTCCGCCAAGACGTCTATACTGGTATAGAAATCCTGAGCCAAGTAGGGTAGAGAAGGCAAGACATGAATGTTACTTCCCTCTAAAATCGTCACATTTTTGGCTGGTAAATCCAACATATCGCGAATAAATTGACAAGTGATTTCTGGATTACTAAAAATCTTCTTAGCTACCAAATCATTGGTCGGGCTGATGCCCGGATGTCTTAAAGTCATCCATTTCCTCCTTCTATTATACCATATTTTAAATCTAGGCTTACTAGATTTGATGGTTCTATCTATTTATTCGGAAAAAATAGAAAGAGTAGAGAAAATTAGGAGAAATTTCAAACGATATTATTTATCTGAAAGAGATGGACTCCCAGCATAGATATTATAAAGCTTACAAAAACAAAAGAGCTAGCCTAAGCTAACTCTTATCCTATGCGGAGAGAGGGACTTGAACCCTCACGACCTAAAGCGGTCACAGGATCCTTAGTCCTGCGCGTCTGCCAATTCCGCCATCCCCGCGTCGATTACTTTACTAGTATATCAACTTTTGGGAGGCTTGTCAACACTTTTTTCAGATTTTTTTCATTTCACAACCAAATCACTCAGAAAGTTCATTTAGATTTTCATCTACTAACTTAGCTCCAAGTGTGTTTTTGAAATGACCTAGGGCAAATTGATGATTTTCAGGCCAGATGGAAGCAACAGCTGGTTTAACAATCTCGATATCATATCCTAAATTATAAGCATCTATAGCTGTATGCAGGACACAGATATCCGTTAAAACTCCGGTTAAAACAACTGTAGAAATTCGACGCTCTCTCAAACGGATATCCAGGTCAGTCCCTGAAAAAGCTGAGTAATGGCGTTTATCCATCCAAAAGACACGACTGTCTGAACCATGCTCTTGATAAAACTCCCCCAAATCTCCGTATAAATTCCGTCCACTAGTCCCAATCAAATTGTGAGGAGGAAATAGCTTGCTTTCTGGATGGAAACAATCGTTTTCTTCGTGAGCATCGATGGTAAAGAAAATATAATCTCCGCGTTCAAAAGCTAATCGAGTCACCTTGCTAATGGCTTCCGAAATCGCCTGAGCTGGAGCGCCTGCTGTCAATTTTCCACTATCAGCAACAAAATCTTCTGTATAATCAATCGAAATCAAAGCCTTAGCCATTAGTAATCTCTTTTCTTCACTTCTTCAAAAATATCTGAAATCAAGACCTTAAGATAGGTTCCCTTCATTCCAAGTGAGCGACTTTCAATAATCCCAGCAGACTCAAGTTTGCGAAGGGCATTAACAATCACAGAACGGGTGATCCCGATACGGTCTGCAATCACTGACGCAGTCAACTGACCTTCGTTTCCATTTAATTCTCCTAAAATTGCTGAAACAGCACGGAGTTCTGAGTAAGAAAGGGTATTGACCGCCATGGTAACAGCAGTACGACGGCGGATATTTTTCTCATCTTCTTCACGTTGGAAGTTGAGAAGCTGAATCCCAACAACGGTACTGGCAATCTCAACAAGAATCAAGTCCTCATCTTCGAATTTCTTATCATTGCGCCAAATAATCAAAGAACCTAAACGAATCCCTGATACATGAATCGGTGCAATAGTCGTCAAACCATCTGGAAAATCGGCACGACTTTCCACAGGGAAAATACTCAAATCATGATCCACTGTCAGATTGGCTTCTGTATCGTAAATCATGTTTGCGCCCTGTACATAGTCATCCGGGAAAATCTTAGTTTGGAAGAATTGCTCCACGCGATCTGTATTGGTTTTATAACGCATAAAATAGCCAAGGAGACGTCCCTTGCTATTTACGATACAAGCATTACAATCAATAATATCTGCCAATTGACGGGTAATCGCATTGTAGGGAAGTTCTTCCTGCAACTGCTCCTCCGAGCGCTTCAGGATAGAAGTAATTTTTCTAGTTTTTTCTAATAAATGTGCCATTTTTCACCTCGAATTTAATCGCTATCATTATAACATAAACAGCTTGAATTTTCAATTATTATCTGAAAATTGCTTATTTAATTGCAATTTGAAAAAACAAGAATATTTTTAATTAAATTGCTTCTTTTCTATTGACAAGCTCCCTATTTTTGTGTATTATAATATTACAAGAAGATAATATAACTATTTTATTTATCTTTCTTTTTTCCATTCGGTCTCCTTATATAAAAAAGCGATTCATTTTGAACCGCTTTTTCTTATTTATCGCCCTTGTTACGAATAACAAAGCCTGTTTTCTTTTCACTTGAAGTATTGCGTGGTTTTTTATTATCCTTACGGTAACGTTTTTCCTTATCATAACGATCATTTCCACGACTGCCTTTTTTGAAATCATCACGGCGACCATTGCCACGGCGTTCGCGATCACGACGGTCATCTACACGACGACCTCCCTTACCTTTACCACCGAAGCCATTACCTGATGGTTTAAATGGCAGTGGTTTTTCACGCGCAATCTCCACTTCTGGAAGGCTATCCGGATCTTGGACTGTCAGACTCAAGATATACATGGCCAATTCTTCTGGAGTAAATTCGGCAGCCAACTTACGAGCATCCTTGCCAAATTTCTCAAAGTTACCACGGATTGTCTCATCTGCAAAATCACGTTCGATTTTCTTGAGAGCCACTTGTTTTTTAGCTTGGAAGGCTTCTTCTGCACTTGCAGGTTTGAGACCTTTCATACGTTTCTTGGTCAAGTTTTCAATAATTTGAAGGTAGCCCATTTCGTTTGGAGCAACAAAGGTAACAGACTGGCCTGATTTACCAGCACGACCTGTACGACCGATACGGTGAACATAACTTTCAGGATCTTGTGGAATATCGTAGTTATAGACATGAGTCACACCTGAAATATCCAAACCACGCGCTGCAACGTCTGTTGCAACCAAAACATCTAGATTGCCGTTTTTGAAGTCACGAAGGACACGAAGACGTTTGTTTTGGTCTAGGTCTCCATGAATTCCTTCTGCACGGAAACCACGGATTTTAAGTCCACGAGTCAATTCATCTACACGACGTTTTGTACGGCCAAATACGATAGCAAGCTCAGGTTGTTCCACATCCATAAGACGAGTCATGGTATCAAATTTTTCTTGTTCCTTAACACGGATATAGTACTGGTCAACCAATTCTGTTGTCAATTCCTTGGCAGCAATCTTCACATGCTCAGGCTCTTTCATAAACTGAACACCGATACGTTTGATGGCATCTGGCATAGTTGCTGAGAAAAGTAAGGTTTGACGGCTTTCAGGGACACGCGAGATGATGGCTTCGATATCTTCAAGGAAACCCATGTTGAGCATTTCATCCGCTTCGTCAAGGATAAGAGTTTCAATATCTTGTAATTTCAAGGCCTTGCGTTTAATCAAGTCCAAGAGGCGACCAGGTGTTCCCACCACGATATGGGCACCAGATTTAAGAGCCTTAATTTGTTTTTCAATGCTTGATCCACCATATACTGAGCGGACTTTGACTCCCTTACTGCGACCAAAGCGGAAGAGTTCCTCTTGACTTTGAACAGCTAGTTCACGAGTTGGAGCGATGACCAAGGCTTGGATGGTCGCTTCTTCTGTACGGATTTTTTCAAGGGTTGGCAAACCAAAGGCTGCAGTTTTTCCTGTACCAGTCTGAGCTTGACCGATAACATCCTTACCTTCGAGAGCCAAGGGAATAGTTTGTTCTTGGATAGGACTAGCTTCTACAAAACCAGCTTTTTCAATCTCTGCTAGCAAATCAGCAGACAAGTTTAATTCATTAAATTTCACGTTATTCTTCTTTCTAAAGGTGGTGCGAAGCCACCCTATAGGGCTTGATTTATACTTTTCTTTTTATGACGTACTTTCATATACTGGATACAAAATCGTGTTGCTTCTTTTCCACAAAAGAAAAGTACCGTTTTCTTTGCAACCTATCTAGTATAACACAAGACCAGAGCAAAAGATAGTTAAATCCGTCGATAAAGTCATGTAAACGATTTTCCTTAGAAAATGAAGCTAAAATTTCCACTATTTCATTAACTTTTTTAAAGCGTAGCAGAATTGTGCAAAAGTTTTTTTCTTATGCTAGAATGAAATTCGAATAGGAGGAAGATAAATGTTAACTTATGATTTAATCGTTATCGGATTTGGTAAAGCTGGTAAAACACTAGCTGGTAAATTGGCTTCAACTGGCAAAAAAGTTGCCCTCGTTGAACGTAGCAAAGCTATGTACGGTGGAACTTGTATCAACATCGGTTGTATCCCAACTAAAACTTTGCTGGTTGCTGCTGAGAAAGACTTGTCTTTTGAAGAAGTCATTGCTACTAAAAACACGATCACTGGTCGTCTCAACGGTAAAAACTATGCGACTGTTGCTGGTACAGGTGTCGATATCTTTGATGCGGAAGCTCACTTCCTTTCAAATAAAGTCATCGAAATCCAAGCTGGTGATGAAAAACAAGAATTGACTGCTGAAACTATCGTCATCAACACTGGTGCTATTTCAAACGTCTTGCCAATTCCAGGACTTGCTACAAGCAAAAACGTCTTTGACTCAACAGGTATCCAAAACTTGGACAAATTGCCTGAAAAACTTGGTGTCCTTGGTGGCGGAAATATCGGTCTTGAATTTGCTGGCCTTTACAACAAACTTGGAAGCAAGGTTACAGTCCTAGATGCCTTGGATACTTTCCTACCTCGTGCAGAACCTTCCATCGCAGCTCTTGCTAAGCAATACATGGAAGAAGACGGTATTGAACTGCTTCAAAACATCCGTACCACTGAAATCAAAAACGATGGCGACCAAGTCCTCGTCGTAACTGAAAACGAAACTTACCGTTTCGATGCCCTTCTCTACGCAACTGGACGCAAACCAAACGTAGAACCACTTCAACTTGAAAATACAGATATTGAACTAACTGAACGTGGCGCTATTAAAGTAGACAAACATTGTCAAACAAACGTTCCTGGTGTCTTTGCGGTTGGAGATGTCAACGGTGGTCTTCAATTTACTTACATTTCACTTGATGACTTCCGTGTTGTCTACAGCTACCTTGCTGGAGATGGCAGCTACACACTTGAAGACCGTCTCAATGTACCAAACACTATGTTCATCACACCTGCACTTTCACAAGTTGGTTTGACTGAAAGCCAAGCAGCTGATTTGAAACTTCCATACGCAGTGAAGGAAATCCCTGTTGCAGCAATGCCTCGTGGTCATGTAAATGGAGACCTTCGCGGAGCTTTCAAAGCGGTTGTTAATACTGAAACAAAAGAAATTCTTGGAGCAAGCATCTTCTCAGAAGGTTCTCAAGAAATCATCAACATCATCACTGTTGCTATGGACAACAAGATTCCTTACACTTACTTCACAAAACAAATCTTCACTCACCCAACCTTGGCTGAGAACTTGAATGACTTGTTTGCGATTTAAGTTGAGATTCAATCGTATCTAACAGCCCTCTTTGGGCTGTTTTTACTTCTGCGAATTTACTTCTGCGAAATCTCAAATCTGTCTTTTCCCTCTTTTGTGATATAATAGAAACATGAAATTAAAAACTACTTTGGGCCTTCTAGCTGGGCGTTCTTCTCACTTCATTTTAAGCCGTCTTGGTCGTGGAAGTACGCTCCCAGGAAAACTTGCCCTTCAATTTGATAAAGATATTTTACAAAACCTAGCTAAAAACTACGAGATTGTCGTGGTCACTGGAACCAATGGAAAAACCTTGACAACTGCCCTCACTGTCGGCATTTTAAAAGAGGTTTATGGTCAAGTTCTGACCAACCCGAGCGGTGCCAACATGATTACAGGGATTGCAACAACCTTCCTAACAGCTAAATCTTCTAAAACTGGGAAAAACATTGCTGTCCTAGAAATCGACGAAGCCAGTCTATCTCGTATCTGTGACTATATCCAGCCAAGCCTTTTTGTCATCACGAATATCTTCCGTGACCAGATGGACCGCTATGGTGAGATTTACACAACTTATAAGATGATTTTGAATGCTATTCGTAAGGTGCCTACAGCTACTGTTCTCCTCAATGGTGACAGTCCACTTTTCTACAAGCCAGCTATTCCAAATCCTGTACAGTATTTTGGTTTTGACTTAGAAAAAGGACCAGCCAAATTGGCTCACTACAATACCGAAGGTATTCTCTGTCCTGACTGTCAAAGCATCCTCAAATATGAGCATAATACCTATGCAAACTTGGGTGCCTATATCTGTGAAGACTGCGGATGTAAACGTCCTGATCTCGACTATCGCTTGACAGAACTGGTTGAGTTGACCAACAATCGCTCTCGCTTTGTCATCGACGGCCAAGAATACGGTATCCAAATCGGCGGGCTCTACAATATCTACAATGCCCTTGCTGCGGTTGCTATCGCCCGTTTCCTCGGTGCGGATTCACAACTCATCAAGCAAGGATTTGATAAGAGCCGTGCTGTCTTTGGTCGTCAGGAAACCTTCCATATCGGCGATAAAGAATGTACCCTTGTCTTGATTAAAAATCCAGTCGGTGCGACCCAAGCTATCGAGATGATTAAACTAGCTCCTTATCCATTTAGTTTATCTGTTCTCCTCAATGCCAACTATGCAGATGGTATTGACACTAGCTGGATTTGGGATGCGGACTTTGAACAAATCACTGACATGGACATTCCTGAAATCAACGCTGGCGGTGTTCGTCATTCTGAAATTGCACGTCGTCTTCGAGTGACTTGCTATCCAGCTGAGAAAATCACTGAAACAAGTAATCTGGAACAAGTTCTCAAGACCATTGAAAATCAAGACTGCAAGCATGCCTATATCCTAGCTACCTATACTGCTATGCTGGAATTCCGAGAACTGCTGGCTAGTCGTCAGATTGTTAGAAAGGAGATGAACTAATGGTTTATACTTCACTTTCCTCAAAAGCTGGCAATTACCCCTATCAGCTCAATATTGCCCACCTCTATGGAAACCTCATGAATACATACGGGGACAATGGAAACATCCTCATGCTCAAGTATGTGGCTGAAAGGCTGGGAGCCCATGTGACGGTTGACATCGTTTCTCTCCATGATGACTTTGATGAAAACCACTATGATATCGCCTTTTTCGGCGGTGGTCAAGACTTTGAACAGAGTATTATTGCAGACGACCTACCTGCTAAAAAAGAGAGCATTGACAACTACATCCAAAACGACGGTGTGGTTCTCGCTATCTGCGGTGGTTTCCAACTATTGGGGCAATATTATGTTGAGGCTTCAGGAAAACGCATCGAAGGGCTCGGTGTCATGGGCCATTATACCCTCAACCAGACTAATAACCGCTTTATCGGTGACATCAAGATTCACAATGAAGATTTCAATGAAACCTACTATGGTTTTGAAAATCACCAGGGTCGCACCTTCCTTTCAGATGACCAAAAACCGCTGGGACAGGTTGTCTATGGAAATGGAAACAACGAAGAAAAGGTCGGCGAAGGGGTTCATTATAAGAATGTCTTTGGTTCCTACTTCCACGGGCCTATCCTCTCTCGTAATGCTAATCTGGCCTATCGCCTGGTCACTACTGCCCTCAAGAAGAAATATGGTCAGGATATCCAACTCCCTGCCTATGAGGACATTCTCAGCCAAGAAATCGCTGAAGAATATAGCGACGTCAAAAGCAAGGCTGACTTTTCTTAAACCAAGGAAAACCATATCAAAGAACTCTGCTATCTTACCGGAGTTCTTTTTGTCTTTTCTTTTACCCTTCTCCCTTGCATTTTCTCTCTTTTTTTGCCAAAATAGAGGGGTAGAAAGAAGGTAGCATATGTCTAAATTACAACAAATCGTAACATATCTTGAATCAGAAAAACTAGACGTCGCTGTCGTATCTGACCCCGTCACAATCAATTACCTCACTGGCTTTTACAGTGATCCCCATGAACGTCAAATGTTCCTTTTTGTCCTAGCAGATCAGGAACCCCTCCTCTTTGTCCCAGCCCTTGAAGTGGAGCGTGCTACTAGCACTGTTTCCTTCCCAGTTGTGGGCTATGTGGATTCTGAAAATCCTTGGCAAAAAATGAAACATGCTCTTCCACAACTTGACTTCAAACATGTCGCTGTTGAGTTTGACAATCTCATCTTGACCAAATATCATGGCTTGAAAACAGTCTTTGAAACTGCTGAGTTTGAAAACCTCACTCCTCGTATCCAACGCATGCGCCTCATCAAATCAGCTGACGAAGTGCAAAAAATGATGGTGGCAGGTCTCTATGCGGACAAGGCTGTTCATGTTGGTTTTGACAATATTTCTCTTGATAAGACCGAGACAGATATCATCGCCCAAATCGACTTTGCTATGAAACGTGAAGGCTATGAAATGAGCTTTGATACCATGGTCTTGACTGGTGATAATGCTGCAAATCCACACGGTATTCCAGCAGCAAACAAAGTTGAAAATAACGCTCTTCTCCTCTTTGACCTTGGTGTTCTAGTCAACGGCTATGCTTCAGATATGACTCGTACAGTCGCTGTTGGTAAACCAGACCAATTCAAGAAAGACATTTATAACTTGACTCTTGAAGCCCAACAAGCTGCTCTTGACTTTATCAAACCAGGTGTGACTGCCCATGAAGTGGACCGCGCTGCTCGTGAGGTCATCGAAAAGGCTGGTTACGGCGAGTACTTCAACCACCGTCTCGGCCACGGTATCGGTATGGATGTCCACGAATTCCCGTCTATCATGGAAGGAAACGACATGGTCATCGAAGAAGGCATGTGCTTCTCTGTTGAACCAGGTATCTATATCCCTGGTAAAGTCGGTGTCCGTATCGAAGACTGCGGTGTTGTTAACAAGGATGGCTTTGACCTCTTTACAAGCACCAGCAAAGACTTGCTGTATTTTGATTAATATTCATCTAATACTCAATGAAAATCAAAGAGCAAACTAGGAAACTAGCCGCAGGTTGCTCAAAACACTGTTTTGAGGTTGTAGATAAGACTGATGAAGTCAGCTCAAAACACTGTTTTGAGGTTGTGGATAGAACTGACGAAGTCAGTAACCATATCTACGGCAAGGCGAAGCTGACGTGGTTTGAAGAGATTTTCGAAGAGTATAAAATCTTCCCACAATAAAACGCATAGTATCAAGGTTTTTCAACACCTGATACTATGCGTTTTTTCTGATTTTTAAGACTTTTATCCAGACTCTTTACTTAATCTTCTTAATACTTTGGCTAAGAACAAATCCTACAATCATCCCTACAATATTTTGCATGAAATTTGGTAGGATTTCTGGTAGAGCTGCTGCCCAGCCATTCATCAAAGTTGAACCTAGGGCGTAGCCCCCTACCATGGCAATAGTTGCCAAGATAAGTCCTAGCCACTGAGTCTTGCCTTTAAATCCTGCGAAAAATCCCTGCAAGCCATGGTTGACCAAGCTAAAGAACATCCACTGAGGGTAGCCTGATAAAAGGTCAATCAAGAAACCTGCTAATCCTCCAACGACGGCTCCCTCTTTACTGCCAAAGTAAAAGGCCGTAAAGAAGATACCCGCATCTAAAAGAGTTAAAATGCCTGTCGGTGTTGGGATTTTTAGGAAATAACCTAGAACCACAGAAAGGGCGGTTAAGAGGGATACAAGGGCGATTTTAGTTGTTTTGGTTTGCTTCATATTGTCTTACTCCATATTGATCTGCTTGTGCAATGGCACGGTAAACGAAAGCCTTCGAGTTTTCTATTGCTGGTAAAAGTTCATCACCTTTGACCAAGTGACTGGCAATGCTTGAGGCAAAGGTACAACCTGCACCAGCATTTTGGCCTTGGATGACAGGATTTTCTAGGACTGTAAATGTTTGGCCATCATAAAAGACATCTACAGCTTTGTCCTGACTAAGGCGATTGCCTCCCTTGATAATAACTGCTGGCGCTCCTAAGTCATGCAATTTCTGCGCTGCAGTTTTCATGTCTTCCAAGGTTTTGATTTCCTGACCAGCCAATAATTCTGCTTCTGGGAGGTTAGGCGTAATCACACTGACATGAGGGAAAAAGCGAATCAACTCTTGGCAGAGTTCACTTACAGCCACATCGTGCGTTTCCTTGCAGACCAAGACAGGGTCCAATACCACAGGCACACCTGGGCGCTGCTTGATAAAGTCCAAAGCCTTCTCAGCCACACTAACAGTTGGTAGAAGACCGATTTTAATTCCCCCAAACTCCACATCACACAAGCTATCTAATTCATGTTGAAAAATGGCATCGTCAGTTGGAAAGACTTCAAAACCTTTTTCCGTCAAGGCTGTCAAACAAGTCACTGCTACAAAGCCATGCAAGCCGTTCAAAGTATAAGTGGCTAAATCAGCCGATAATCCACCGCCACTAAAAATATCATTTCCTGAAAGTGCTAAAATACGATTATTCTTCATAACGAATCTCCTTTAAATACAAGCCGTTTGGTGCTGCCGTTGGACCTGCAAGTTGCCTGTCCTTCTTCTCTAAAATCAAGTCAATCTGCTCTACTGGCATTCGATTATTGCCGATTTTGAGCAGCGTCCCCACCATATTGCGAATCTGTTTATACAAGAAACCATTTCCTGAAAAGGTAAAGGTCAAAAATTGTCCTGTCTCATCAACGCTGAGACTAGCTTCTGTGATGGTACGGACCTTGTCCTCTACACTGGTTCCAGAGGCTGTAAAACCGGTAAAATCATGGGTCCCCTCAAGCTTTTTGACGGCCTCCTGCATCCGCTCCACATCGAGCGGATAGGAAAAGTGAGTTGCATAGTGACGGCGCATAGGATTTTTAGGACGCCCCCTATCCACAACAAACTCATAGGTCTTGCTGTGCTTGGCATAACGACAATGAAAATCATCCGCTACAATCTCAATTGAAATCACATCAATATCTTCAGGGGACTGGGTATCCAAGGCAAAACGAAGTTTCTCCTCATCCATTTGATAGGGGAGGTCAAAATGAATCACCTGTCCCAAAGCATGAACCCCACTATCAGTCCTACCGGCACCCTGAACGGTAATGGCTTGTCCCTTATTCAATCTAGTCAAGGTTTTTTCAATTTCTTCCTGAACGCTACGCGTATGAGACTGGCGCTGAAAGCCAGCAAAGGCGTAACCATCATAGGAAATAGTTGCTTTATATCTCGTCATAACTTCTATTTTATCAAGAAATTGGTCTCGTAACAAGCCAGAAAATTTATAATTGTATGGGTACAATATTCCTAAAAAGAAAAACTTAGGAATCAATCCTAAGCTCTCTTTTGAAGTAGGTACATAACAAAGATAGAGGTAACAATCAACCAGGATCCTAAAATGGCGAAGACCAGCATCCCATTGTGAGTTAGTAATCCAATCGCACCTAGAACGAACGGGGTTGTGAAAGCTCCGAAACTACAGCCTAAAACTGCAAATGAGGTTGCTTGATTGAGGAGTTTAGCTGGAATTCTTTCAGAGACAAGTTGAAAGACCGTCGTCAAGGCTACACTGTAGGCAAAACCAGCCAGAATGCTGCCTGCCACTACCACCCACAAGGATGGAGATAAAGCAATCACAATTTGCCCTAAGCCGAAGGTAATACCAGACCAGAGGAGCAGTTTTTCTTTAAAGATAGAAATCAAGAAAGAAAAACTCACACCAGCCACAATCCCGATCAACTGCATGACACTAAGAACAAAACTAGATAACTGGGCATCTCCAAGTCCTCTTTCCACCATCAAACTTGGAATACGAATAGTAATAGCCGTATTGGTACAAACTACAACTGCCGCTTCAATAGCTAGGGTAAAAATCAAGCCTTTCATTTCTCGAGTTAAACGACTTGCATCCTTCGCTTTTTTCTTGACTTCTTTCTTTGATTTTCCATAAGGGACAAAGAGCAGATAAAGGGTCAGCACCAAAAATCCAGCACTATAGGCTAAGAAAGTAGCTGTCCAACCAAAGGCCAACAACTGACCGACTGCCAAGGTAATGAGAGAAGCCCCCACGACCTCTGCAGAACCGCGTAGCCCTAACATCTGAATTCGCGTTTTCCCTTGATAACGTTCACTGATAATGGAAATAGCCTTGGCATTGATCATCCCAACTCCCAAACCAAAGAGAATCCGTGTTCCAAAGACAAAAGGATAGGCCTGATACCAGAAGGGAGCAGTCCCGCTCAGTGATAAAATCAGCAAGCCCAAACTAATCTGTAAGCGCTCAGGAAAGATTTTTTCTAAGAAACCATTTAGTAGTAACATAATCATTATTCCAAAGGAAGGCAAGCTCGCCAAAAGCTCAATTTGTTCCTTAGGATAACCTTGATAATAGTCAAACATGGCTGGTAGGGCACTTGAAATCGAAAAGGAAGTAATCAAAACGAGGGAGAGAGCCAAAATACTGGCCCGTTCTAAAAATTGTTTCATGAAATCTCTTTCTATCTTTCTCTTAATCTTCTATTTTTTGATGATTATCAAGCAAGAAAAGAAGAAGTCTCATTCGTATATAGACTCCTTCTTAAACTCGAAAATGAATCCCTTGTGTCTTATACTCAATGAAAATCAAAGAGCAAACTAGGAAGCTAGCCGCAGGCTGTACTTGAGTACGGCAAGGCGAAACTGACGTGGTTTGAAGAGATTTTCGAAGAGTATTAGGATGACTTTCTCTTGATTTGCTTGATAAAGTAGAAGATAAATCCTGCCACCATATAGGCAACAAAGATAATCAGACACCACTTAAACACGACATCCCAACCCTTGTTCACATTCAAAAAGAAGTAAGGAAAAGGACTAACCTTAGAATTAGGAATGTCTAGTTTCAATACCAAGCCATTAAAAAGAGCGAAAATCATATATATCAAGGGTAAAATCGTCCACACAACTGGATCCCAAATCTTGTATTGACCCTGTTTGTCAAAAAAGAGGGTATCCGCTAAAAACCAAAGGGGAACGATATAGTGGCAAAGGAAATTTTCCAGAGTATAGAAATTAGTCGCAATGGGCGCTAAGAGGAAATGGTAAATCACACAGGTAATCATGATACTCATGGTGACCCCACCTTTTAAGCGCAAGAGACTTGGCCTTTGCCAGTTTTCACCTAAACGGCTCATAACCTTTAGGAGATAGAGCGTAAAAATCGCTACTAAAAGATTTGACAGAACCGTATAATAGAGAAGCATCCCAAAGCCACCATGCTTGGCGATTTCAAGATAAACTCCCGTAAAAGCCGCTAGAAACAAGAAGATACGGCTATAAAATACTAGTTTGTAGTGCTTTGACATGCTTAAATTTTCTTCACAAACTCTGATTTGAGTTTCATGGCACCAAAGCCATCGATTTTACAGTCGATATTGTGGTCGCCTTCTACGATGCGGATATTTTTCACGCGCGTCCCTTGTTTCAAATCTTTTGGCGCACCTTTTACTTTCAAGTCCTTGATGAGGGTTACAGTATCACCGTCAGCCAATTTATTTCCGTTGGCGTCGATAGCGACAAGACCTTCTTCTACTTCTGCAACTTCAGCAGGATTCCACTCATGAGCACACTCTGGGCAAACCAGTAGGGCACCGTCTTCGTAGACATACTCTGAGTTGCATTGTGGGCAATTTGGTAGGTTGTTCATGGTTTCTCCTTATCATCATTCACTATTCTTTGAAAATCAAAATTTCTCGAACAGCAACTATTATACCTTAAAATCAGTATTTTGACAAATTTAGAAAAAAACCGATATCAATCTATCAGCTTTTCAACATTTACATTATTTTTTTAGCTTCTGCTTTGATTTTTTCAACTACTTCTTGAATGTTCAAGCCAGTTGTATCAAGATAGACAGCGTCCTCTGCTTGTTTGAGAGGGGAAGTCTCACGATGACTATCCTTGTAGTCACGCGCAGCAATTTCCTCTTTTAGGGTTTCAAGATCTGTTTCAATTCCCTTGGCAATATTTTCCTTGTAACGGCGCTCTGCTCTTTCATCAACAGAGGCTACTAGGAAAATTTTGAGTTCAGCTTGAGGTAAAACAACTGTCCCGATATCGCGGCCGTCCATGACAATCCCACCTTGCTGGGCAATCTCTTGTTGGAGAGAAACTAGTTTCTCACGCACTTGAGGAATTGCTGCAATAGCAGAAACATGATTGGTTACTTGATTTTCACGAATAGGATGGGTAATATCCACATCTCCTACAAAGACAAGCTGTTCTCCAGTTTCTGAACGTCCAAAACTGATTGGATGCTGGTCCAATAAGTCTAAGAGTTCTTCAACTTGTTCAACTCCTAATTGGTTCTTGAGAGCCATATAAGTCGCTGCACGATACATAGCACCTGTATCTAGGTAGGTGAATCCAAAATCCTTGGCAATAATCTTCGCGACCGTACTCTTACCACTTGAAGCAGGGCCGTCAATAGCAATTTGAATGGTTTTCATATCAACTCCTATTTGATTTTAACAACATCACCTGGATTAGCAAACCAAGATCCTGTAGCCATGTGCCCAGGATTCAAGGCCTCTAACTGCGCAATCGAAATCCCAGCGCGAGCTGCAATGGCTGCTTCTCCTTCTCCAGCCAAGACTTTTGTCGTCCCTTCTGGATCTGTAGCTTCCTCCGAGTGTTCAGAAGAAGATTCTGATTCTGAACTCTGTTCAGGCTGGGAGCTACTAGAAGATGAAATCTGTACTACATTTGCGTCTGAATCGTGAAAATCTTTCAAGGCTGCTGTGCGATTACTCCCACCCGATGATAGATAGATGAGAACAATAATCATCACGACCACAATTACAAAGAAAATACTGGCTAGGATTGTCAAAACACGATTGGCTACTACATCTCTACCTTGAGTTCTCTTACGACGTTCTGATCTTGTTTCTTCTTGGTTTTCATAAATATCTTCTTGCCACGGTTCTTTTGCCATACCTTACTCCTTGTTTTTTTTTACGTTTCTTATTACAATATAAATATGAAAATCACACTTATACCTGAACGATGCATCGCCTGTGGGCTTTGCCAAACTTATTCTGATTTATTTGATTATCACGATAATGGAATCGTGCGTTTTTACGATAACCCTGACCAACTAGAAAAAGAAATTTCTCCTAGTCAGGACGTCTTAGAGGCTGTTAAAAATTGCCCAACTCGCGCCCTGATTGGAAATCAGGAAGGTTAAATCAATGGCGATAATCCACTCCCTCTAGTTTAGCACATTTCCATGTAAAATTATAGTCTTTTCTCTCTATTTTTTTCTGTAAAATCAGGAAGGTCACTTTTTTCTTTGATAAGATAAAGTGGTCTTTTTTTGGTCTCTAGATAAATCTTACTAATATACTTGCCGAGAATCCCAATGGTCAAGAGTTGAATGCCTCCGAGAAAGAGAATGACAGCCATCAGAGAGGTCCAACCTGATGTCGGATTTCCCAAAATGAGGGTCCGAACCACAACAAAAAAGGTCATGAGCAGAGAAATAAAACAAGATAGGAGGCCAGCTATAAAGGCAATAATCAAGGGAAAATCTGAAAAATTGACAATCCCTTCAATGGAGTAGAAAAAGAGTTGCCTAAAACTCCAACTGGTCTTGCCAGCCTGTCTTTCGACATTGGGATAGTCCAGATAGTAGGTTTTAAAACCCACCCAGGCAAAAAGTCCCTTTGAAAAACGATTGGACTCTATCAAACTTAAAATAGCATCGACTACAGACCTTCTCATCATGCGAAAATCACGGACACCTGACGGTAAGGCTACTGGACTAATTTTTTGCATGAGGCGGTAAAAGAGATTGGCGCAGAAACTGCGAAAGAAGGGTTCTCCCTCCCGACTAGTTCTCCGTGTCCCAACGCAGTCTAAGTCTGCATTCTGGTCTAGCAAGGCTTTCATCTCAAGCAACATACCAGGAGGATCCTGGAGGTCTGCATCCATTACCACCACCAGATCTCCTGTCGCATATTGTAAGCCTGCATAGAGGGCTGCTTCTTTCCCAAAATTTCGAGAGAAAGAAAGATAATGCACTGCCGAATTTTGCTCCCGATAGGCCTTTAAGAGTTCCAAGGTCCCATCACTCGATCCATCATCAACAAAGACATACTCGATTTCTGCTCCCAAGTCAGGAATTAAATCTTCCAAAGCCTGATAAAAAAGAGGAAGTACTTCCTCTTCGTTTAAACAGGGGACAATGATTGACATCACCATCTTAGTCTTCAAATCCATTTGGATGCTTGCTTTGCCAACGCCATGCGTCTTCACACATTTGAGTAATGTCAAGTTCTGCTTCCCAGCCAAGTTCTGCTTTGGCTTTTGCAGGATCTGAATAGCAGGCTGCGATATCCCCTGGGCGACGATCTACAATGCGGTAAGGAATCGGACGTCCCACTGCTTTTTCCATGTTTTGGATAATTTCAAGAACTGAGTAACCTTTACCTGTTCCAAGGTTATAAACGTTTAGACCTGAACCTTTTTGAATTTTTTTCAGAGCTGCAACGTGACCTTTGGCCAAATCGACAACGTGGATATAGTCACGAACACCAGTTCCGTCTTCCGTATCGTAATCGTCTCCAAACACTTGCACTTGCTCTAATTTCCCAACGGCTACTTGAGTCACATATGGCAAGAGGTTATTTGGAATACCGTTTGGATTTTCTCCCAAATCACCACTCTCATGGGCCCCGATTGGGTTAAAGTAACGAAGCAAGACCACATTCCATTCTGAGTCTGCTTTGTAAATATCCGTCAAAATCTCCTCTAGCATAAGCTTAGTGCGGCCATATGGATTAGTCACTGAAAGTGGAAAATCTTCCAAGATGGGCACTGTATGAGGATCTCCGTAAACTGTCGCAGAAGAACTGAAAATGATGTTTTTACAGTTGGCTTCTTCCATAGCTTTCAAAAGACTAACAGTTCCTGCGATATTGTTGTCATAATAGGCAAGAGGGATACGGGTAGATTCACCGACAGCCTTCAAACCAGCAAAGTGAATGACACCCGTTGGTTCTTCTTGCTTGAAAATATCTCTGAGAGTATCCGTATCACGGATATCTGCTTCATAGAAAGGCACTTCAACTCCTGTAATTCTTTCCACAACTTCTAAACTTTTACGGTTGCTGTTGACAAGGTTATCCACCACAACAACCTGATGACCTGCTTGGATCAACTCAATAACAGTGTGGGTTCCGATAAAACCTGCTCCACCTGTTACCAAAATCTTTTCTTGCATCTTTTTTCCTCGATTCTCGGATTATTTTTCTTATTTTACCATTTTTGATAGGGAATGTCATTTGCCATCCTAGGGGCAAGGCTAAAATTTCAGTAAAACTCTTATTCGCTTTTTACTCGTTTGACATAGTTTTCAATTGGGTAGTTTACTGGATCCAAGATCAACTCCTTGTCTTGGACCAGCTGGGATAGATGGTAACCAATGATAGGACCCGTTGTGAGGCCTGATGAACCTAGACCACTAGCTGCATAGACACCTCGTAAGCCAGGTACTTGCCCAAAGAAAGGTGAGAAATCACTAGTGTAGGCACGGATTCCTACACGTTCACCGGATGATTTCGCTTCTGCCAAGGTTGGGTAGTGAGTCAAGGCCGCCTCCTCCATTTGCTGGAGCAAGGTGTCATCCACCGTCAAATCAAATCCCATATCATTTTCATGGGTAGCGCCTAAGGACAATTTCCCACCTGCAAAAGGTATCAAATCCCACTCCCCTTCCGGCATGACAACAGGGTAAGACTCCAGGTCTTGAGCAAGTTGATAGTCTCGGAGTTGTCCTTTTTGAGGACGAACATCTACTTCATAACCTAAAGGTTCTAACAGGTTCCCTAGCCAAGCTCCCGTCGCCAAAATAACCTGATCAAACACCTCTTCACCAATCTGGTAACCTGATGCTAAAGGTGTCAGACTCACTTTTTCTTTGACCAGCGTGACTTGACTAGCTTCGAACAAACGAGTCACTAAGAGTTGACCATCCACTCTCGCTCCACCAGAAGCATAGAGCAGGCTGTCAAATCCCTGCAAACCAGGGAATAATTCATTAGCTGAGGCTTGGTCCATGATAGCTAACTGCCCTATCAAGGGAGATTCTTCCCTGCGCTGGAGGGCTAGGTCATAGAGTTCTTCCAACTTGGATTCATCCTTTTTCAGGAGAAAAACTCCCGAACGCTGGTAAAAGTCGATTTCCTGACCTGACTTCTCTAAATCAGCCAACAAATCCACATAAAAGTCAGCCCCTAAGCGCGCCATCTTGTACCAGGCCTTATTGCGGCGTTTTGAAAACCAAGGGCTGATAATTCCAGCTGCTGCCTTGGTAGCCTGACCTTTTCCATGGTCAAAAACGGTCACCTCTAGGTCACTTTCTTTCGAGAGGTAGTAGGCAGCTGTGGCACCTACAATCCCTGCTCCGATAATGGCAACTTTTTTCATTGTCTTCACCTTCTAACTAGATATGGTGGAAAGGATTGGTCGATGCCTGACTTGGCAAAATATCAATAGACCAGCCCTTTTCTGCCTTCCATTGAGTAAGGAGTGCTGCGATTTTTTCCACAAACAGCACTTCAATATAGTGACCTGGGTCCAATGCTAGCAAGCCATCAGACAGCATATCCTGGGCAGTGTGGTAATAAATGTCACCAGTGATATAGACATCTGCTCCCTTAGCTAAGGCATCCTTATAGAATGACTGCCCGCTACCACCACAGATGGCCACTCTTGAAATCGGCTTCTGCAAGTCACTCTCTCGATAATGCACCATTCGAAGGCTATCTAGACCAAAGACTTGCTTGACATTCTGGGCCAATTCCCCAAATGTCTGAGGCTGAACATTCCCAATACGTCCAATCCCACGTTCAGAGCCTGTCTCCTGTAGATAGGTCGTCTCCTCAATGCCTAGCATCTGACAGAACCAGTCATTGAGACCATTTTCAACGATGTCAATATTGGTATGGCTGACATACACTGCAATGTCATGCTTAATCAGGTCGATATAAATCTGATTTTGCGGACGATTGGCAACCAAGTCCTTGATAGGACGGAAAATCGGCGCGTGCTTGACAATAATCAAATTCACACCCTTTTCAATGGCTTCAGCCACCGTCTCTTCACGAATGTCGAGGGCAACCATGACCCTTTGGATATCATTGTCTAGAGTACCGATTTGCAGGCCACGACTATCACCCTCCATGGAAAATTCCTGAGGGCAAAAGCCTTCATAACATTTAATGACTTCACTTGCTAGCATGAAGAACCTCCTTGATGGCTTGAATTTTATCTATTAGAACTTGACGTTCTTCCAGATTTTTTTCTGGAATTTGTCCGAGAGCAAATTCTAGCTTAGCAGCTTCTTTTTGCCACTTTCGGACAAAGACTGGGCTGACTTCTTTGGACAAGAAGGGGCCAAAGCGGACATCACTGGCTGATAACTTCATTTGTCCCGTTTCCACAACTAGAATTTCATAAAACTTGCCAGCTTCTTCTAGGATGCTTTCTGCTACAATCTGAAAACCATTGTCTTGCAACCAGATACGCAAATCATCTTCACGATTATTAGGCTGGAGGATCAAACGCTCTACATTAGCCAGCTTGTCCAAGCCTTCTTCTAAGATCCTAGCAATCAAACGGCCACCCATACCAGCGATGGTGATGACAGAGACTTGGTCAGCCTCTTCAAAAGCTGCCAAACCATTGGCTAAACGAACCTGGATTTTCTCCTTTAGGCCGTGAGCCTCAACATTTTTAACCGCAGACTGGTAGGGCCCTTCCACCACCTCACCTGCAATGGCACCTTTAATTTGGCCTTTCTCGACTAACTCGATAGGCAGATAAGCATGGTCACTCCCCACATCTAGTAAAATGGCTCCCTGTGGCACAAAGGAAGCCACTAATTCTAATCTCTTTGAAATCATCTTCTCTCTCTTTCCAAAACTCTATTACCTCTTATTATACCATATTTCGGCTGGCAATCTTGCACCTAAAAAAAACCGCAATCCACAGATGAGCCTACTGAAAAAGTCATCAAATTGATGGCTTTTTTGTTATACTAGAGATGAGGTGAAATAATGCTTGATAATCA
>CAJNCE010000016.1:0-31013 GCA_905221185.1 bacterium
GAAAAGGCGGTGTCTTAACCCCTTGACCAACGGACCAGAGTTGTTATTTTCAACTCTTACTATTATACCGACTTTTTATTTTTTGTCAACATCTTTTTCTAATTTTTTTCATTTTTTTTGCATGACTTCCTAGTGTGTACGGAGTTCAAATTCTTTAAACACAATACGTAAGTCTCTTAATACTTTTTGACGTCCTCTGAAGCGTTCATTTCTTAAGACGCGTTCTAACTCTTCTTGTTGCTCTTTAGTTTGTTTGTTTCTATAATCTCTTAGTGTTTCATGAAAGAGATAGTAATCATCCAGCCAGAGTCCTCCCTCACTTATACGATGACTTATCTCACCCACTTCTTCATAAAGCTCTTTATCATATCTTCGTTTTTGACTTTCTTGTTTACGGAGATAATCTAGAATCCGATTCCGAAACTTGGTTTTGAAATATTTCCTTAAACGAGGGATATCTTCTACCAAACCTTCTTCTCTACTGATCAATTCATGCAGGCATATCATTCCCTCTTGATCCCAGTCCGATAACTCCCACAAATGAAGGTAATATTCATTTCTACACTTATATACAATTCCTTGGACTTCTTCATACAATTCTTTAAGCATAATATTCCCCTTTCTGTTTACAGTCTAACAGATTCAGAAACACTTTTGGCACATTTCATCCATTCTGCACCCTTTACCGCCTCAACTGCACAAAAAAGAGAGGACTTGCCTCTCTTTGGATTATTTTTCATCATTCATTTTTGACTTTACTTCATCATAGGATAGTGCATGTGATTCCTCTTCTACTGTTTCAGGCATCTTACCTGTTTCATAAAGAGATTTAATTTGTGTACTATCCAATGTTTCGTATTTCAATAGTGCTTCTGCAATCAACTTGTGAGTTTCACGATTTGACTGAATAATTTCAGCGGCTTTATTTCGTGCCTCATTCAATAATGAACGAACCTCTTCGTCAATTTCATAAGCTGTTTGTTCTGAAATTGATTTTTGAGGACTTTGTGCACCAAACATGGCATGATTTCCTTCATATTGAACTGGACCAAGTTTTTCACTCATTCCGTACTCTGTAACCATTGCACGCGCCATTTGTGTCGCTTGTTCAAAGTCGTTTGAAGCTCCTGTAGTTTGGACATTAAAGATAATTTCTTCGGCTACACGTCCACCCATCAAGCCAGCCAATTGCTCTTTCATATCTTCTTTAGATAGAAGCATTTGATCTTCCTTAGGAAGTGCAATCATGTAACCACCTGCACGGCCACGTGGTACAATTGTAACCTTATGGACAACACGGGCATTTGACAAGACTAAACCAACAATGGTATGTCCAGCCTCGTGGTAGGCAACCAATTCACGTTCTTTTTGTGAAACTGTCTTATCTTTCTTAGAAGGTCCAGCAATAACTCTATCTTCTGCTTCATCAATATCTGAAGCATCAATTATCGATTTATTGCGACGAGCAGCAACTAAAGCCGCTTCATTCAATACATTCTCTAAATCAGCACCAACAAAACCTGGAGTTTGTTGAGCAACTAATTTCAAATCTACATCTTCTGCTAAAGGCTTGTTCTTAGCATGAACTTTCAAGATTGCTTCGCGCCCCTTAACATCAGGACGGCCAACCAATACTTTTCTATCAAAACGTCCTGGACGCAGAAGGGCAGGGTCAAGTACATCTGAACGGTTTGTAGCAGCAATGACGATAATCCCTTCATTTCCCTCAAAACCATCCATCTCAATCAAGAGTTGGTTCAAGGTTTGCTCACGTTCGTCATTTCCTCCGCCAAGACCAACTCCACGTTGACGTCCAACAGCATCAATTTCATCTATAAAGATAATAGCTGGTGCTGCTTTTTTGGCATCTTCAAAAAGAGAGCGAACACGACTAGCTCCAACTCCTACAAACATTTCGACAAAGTCAGAACCTGAGATACTAAAGAATGGAACACCAGCTTCTCCGGCGACTGCCTTAGCAAGCAAAGTCTTACCTGTTCCTGGAGGTCCCTCTAGAAGAACACCTGCTGGAATACGAGCTCCAAGTTTTGTAAATCGTTTTGGATCTTTTAAGAATTCAACAACTTCAACTAGTTCTTGTTTTTCTTCTTCAGCTCCAGCAACATCTGAAAATCTTACTTTAATATCTTCTTTATTTGCAGCTTTAGCCTTACTACGTCCGAAACTCATTGGGTTACGGCTATTATTTCCTCCCATATTTCCCATCATAGAAAATAGGAAGAAGAATAGAATACCGAATGGCACAATGGATACAAGAATATTAATCCACATACCACTTGAACTTTCATGCTTAACAGTTACTTCCGCTTTATGGTCAGAAGCAAGTTTTTGCAATTCTGATACTGTAGTATCTGAAGGAAGAATAATACTTGAAAATTTCTCTACTGTTGTAGCAGAAGGAGAAAAGAACTGGATACCTGTTTCTTCTTTACTTGTTTTAGGATTTTTATAAACACCCGAAACTTCGATAACACTACCATTTGGTTGGTAAGTTAATTCTTTTACATTGTCATCGGTAATTTCTTTTACCAATTCTGTATAATTAATTTGCTCACTTTTTCCTGCAACACTACCTGTACTAAAATACTGGTAACCTGTAACTAGGAGAAAAATAAGTAATAACCATAGAAAAGGATTTTTAATTAAACCATTATTTTGTTTTTTCATTAAAAATTGTTCTTTCTAATTTGAATACACTTCTTCTTTCAATACTCCAACATAAGGAAGGTTACGATAATTTTCTTTGTAATCTAAACCATAACCTACTACAAACTCATTTGGAATAGTAAAGCAGGTATAGTCTGCCTCAATTTCTACAACACGTCCCTCTGGTTTATCCAATAAGGTTGCAATCTTAACAGAAGCTGCATCTCTTGCAATAAACATATCTCGCAAATTCTTCAAAGTTTGACCTGTATCAATGATATCTTCTACAAATAAAACATGTCTTCCTTTGATGTCTTGAGTTACATCTTGCTTAATATTGATCACACCGCTACTTGCTGTTCCACCATGATAGCTAGAAACCATCATGAAGTCCATTTCAATATGAGTGTCGATATGTTTGACCAATTCAGCCATAAAAGGAATAGATCCTTTTAAAATCCCAACTAAAATTGGATTTTTTCCTGCATAGTCTTTAGTGAGTTGAGCACCTAATTTTTTAGCAGCTTCTGTAATTTCATCGTGTGAAACGAGGATTTTTTTAATATCGTTTTCTAACATTTTTTTACCTATCTATTTTTTCTATATAAAGTACAGTGTTCATTATATCATTTTTCGTGTTTTTACTCAAATTACTGGTCGCAATTCCCAAAATTGAGACAATTTCACCAAATTGCTCAATAATCAACGCAGATTTTCTCTTTTCCATAGGGATTTTCAAATCAATAAATAGACGTCTGAGTTTTTTTCTATGCCCATTTTGAATCAAAACATCTCCTGGTTTTCGATGACGAATGTGTATCGATGTTTCCCGTGAAACAGGTATTTGTTGAATTGATTCACCTTCTAAAGGAATTCCAAAGGAAAATAAATATCTTTGATAAGACACCTGATTTTGATAGTGTAACACAAGTTCATCCTCCTTTTCATCAGCCTGCGGACTGATTTTACAAATCTGAAACCGTTGGTACTCTTTTATCAATTCATAGCCATTTTTAAGCGGATGACGATACTGACTTTTAGTTTTTAAAATCTGTCGAACTTCATCAAACTGAGCTTTTGTAAGATTCAAATCTGGAAAACAATTCAGATAAGTTTGGAGTAAAACTCTTTGTGTCGACTCAGAATAAGAAAATAACTGCTGTAAATCTTCCACATCAATATTGTTAGATAATTCAGCTATAGCTAAGTCATAATCTAAAATTTCATTTCCGATACTTAAGATTGCATCTCTAAACCTAGGATTTTCTTTTTCTAATTCTGGTAAATAAGAGTTTCGAATACGATTGCGAAAATAATAATTTTCCTGGTTTGATGTATCTTCAAAGTGAAAAATGGGGGGAAAATCTTTTTTCTGAAAATGCAAGAAGGGGCGAATGATTTCTATATCCCCAACTACTTGCTTCTCCTTAATTCCTGATAGATAGCGCAAACGAGTACCTCGAATCAAACGCATCAAAATCGTTTCCACCTGGTCATCAGCATGGTGGGCAGTGACTAAAGCTGTCGCACCTGTCTTTTTCATGACCTCTTTAAAAAAATCATAACGAAAATGTCGAGCACCCGCTTCTGAAAATTCTCCTGAAAAATTGCTGACATAAATAGGAAGTCCAGCTTCAACAGCTAACTTCCTTAACTCCTTTTCTTCCCAATCTGATTCTACTCTCTGCTTATGATTAACATGAGCTAAAATCAATTCAATTTCTAACTCTTTTTGATAAGTAGACAATACCTTAAATAGAAACATAGAATCTAATCCACCAGAAAGAGCTAGCACAACCTTAGCATGCTTTTTGAAATATCCCTTCTTGAGAAAATGATTTAAAAAATCTTGTTCCCTCATTTTAGAACCTCATAAACATCCTTGGCTATCTGAGAAATTGTATCATAATCGGAATCCTTAGTGAAAATAGAAAGAACGAATGGAGAATCTGCATAGACAACACCTGTATCATGCTTAAATTCGTCCGCATCCCCAATTTTATGGGCGACCTTCACAGAAACACCTTTGGCAATGCGCTGATTATCAAAATCTGTTTTAGTCAAAGACTCCAATACAAATCCATTTTGATTATAAATAGTTTCCATGACTTTTCCAGCCATTTTAGAAGAAATCAATTTTTCTTTTGGATCCCAATCATCTCCCATAATAGCAGACATCTTGGACTTAAATGTTGCATCTGATTGATTTGAAATGTAATATCCCAATATGTTATGAGCTACATTATCAGATTCTTTAGATACTTTTGTGATTAAGTCCTTGAGAGAATATTCTTTATTATCCTCTTTTTTAGGAAGACTACCACTTCCCTCTGGTTTATAAGAACCTGGAAAATCATTAACTGCTGATACGTATTTTACAGTCGTATCTAACTGATACAGACCCTCATTTATTTTTTCTTGCGTATAGTAGAGATAAGGGAGTTTTAAAACACTAGCCGCATACATCTTTTCATCTTGATTGATACCTGCTTCTTTTCCAGTATCCAGTTGCTTAACATAAATAGAGAAAGAATCTTTTTGATATTTTTCCGATAACATTTCTTGGACTTTACTCATCCGATTATCTTCTTCAGAAGTTAATTCTTTAGCTACCCACCCAGCCTGATCAATATGTAGAAATTCTCTTCCTTCTACAAACATGGTCTTATCGATTGATACCTGAGAATAAGCTGATAAGGATGATTTCACTTCTTTTAAATCATAAGGACTATTATACAGTTTAAAGTCAGATTCTAACCATACTTTTTTTATTGTTGGAGTTACCTCTGACTGGTCATATAAAAAACGTTTGTCCGCAGCTATAAATTGATGGTTGGATAACTTAAATACTGGAATTCCTTGCTTATTTAAACGCCACTCAGTTATTTGGAAACTTGTTTTTGGAGTTAATTTTCCAGATTCTACAACTAAATCTTCATTCGCATAAACAGGAACTTCTCCATAAACCATAGGAGAACTTAGCTTTTCTCTAAAATAAATACCAAAGTCAGATTGTGAAAGGTAATAAATTTCTTTCGAAGTATAGACGACTTCTTTTTCTGTGCTAACGATTTTTGAAATGGTTAAAAAACTCGGTAGCAACAAAATAATTAAGAACTTACGCATTCTTCCTTTCCTTTTCTTCTTGTAAACGCAATAATTGATTTTTATCAGCTAGCTCTTCCAGTTTTTCATCCGATAGACTCAAAAATTGCTCAATTACATCTAATAAATTTTCCATTTTATCACCTTTGAAGCAAGTCAGGAATCGTGTAAACTATTTCCCTAGACTTAGAATAATAGTACTTCGCTCGTGTATATTTGGCAGCATAATCCTCGTCTTTCAACTTGGTAGCAAATGCTGTCTCCTTATCCTTTTCATCACTCAAAGTTTTATACTGAGTTTGCAAGTCTGCTAATTGCTGACGTCTTTGGAGTAATTGCTGATAGCTCTGCGCTAAATTAAAAGTTGGCAAAATAAATAACAGCATAATCAAAATCAATACCCACCCCATAAAACGATTCCGTTTTTGTCGTTCCTTCATCAGATAGCGACGACGTTGATGCTCATTTTGAATAAAAGAATTATTCAATTGTACAATATTCTTAGACATTTTCTTCTACCCGTGTTTCACTGATAATTTCATACATGCCCGCTGCATCTTCTTTTTTTGTACTATCTTTCATCTCCAGTACTTTTACAAGTAGCAACTTATTGCTAAAACGAATTTCAACTTGGTCATCAACTTTCAAATCCGTTGAACTTTTGGCCAAAATCCCATTCACCTTGATTCTACCTTTATCTGCCACTTCTTTCGCGACTGTACGACGCTTGATAATTCGTGATACTTTTAAATATTTGTCTAATCTCATCCTTATTACCTCAACTTATTATTGTACCATTTTTATCTATTTTATAGAAGAAAAATATCAAATGACATTTTCTTCCTTCGACTCTTTTATCTCTAATAAACTTTCTCCAAAAATTATCAGGCCTTCTAAAATTTCATAATCTTTCTTATTTCGGACATCAAATACAAGCTCCATTAATCCTTCATTCTCAGCTATAGCTGCTTTTAAGTTCGTTGTGGATAAAGCTTTAAAATAATCTTGAGCTAAAAACAGTCGTTGAGTGATTTTTTCAAATTGAACTGTAATCTTGTTCTCTTTTCTTTCCACACGTTGAACAAAGACCTTGTCCAAATATGACTTGACCAAACCAATCTCTAAAAGATAGGCTACTACATCTGGGTATTCTCCAAAGCGGTCCATCAACTCTTCTTGTAACTCTTCATAATTGACACGGTTGTCAATTTGACGAATTTTCTTGTAAATTTCAATCTTATGTCGTTGATCAGAAATATAAGTATCAGGAAGATAAGCATCAATTTGTAAAATCAATTCGGCATTCCCTTTGATTCTTGTGTTAGCATTCCCGTTTCGTTTAGCAATAGCTTCCTCTAGTAACTGCGAATACAATTCAAAACCAACAGAATCAATGAAACCAGACTGGGATTTTCCTAGGAGATTTCCTGCTCCACGAATAGAAAGATCTCGCATCGCAATCTTAAATCCTGAGCCCAATTCTGTAAATCCTTTGATTGCTTCTAATCTCTTTTCAGAGACTTCACTGATTGATTTTTCTGGACGATACATGAGATAGGCGTAAGCAATACGATTACTACGTCCAACTCTTCCTCTTAATTGATACAAGGTTGACAAGCCCATATGGTCCGCATTTTCAATAAATAAGGTATTGGCATTTGGAATGTCCACCCCTGTCTCAATAATAGTAGTCGTCACCAAAATATCATACTGACCTTCAATAAAGTCCAATAGAGTATTTTCCAACTGAATTTCACTCATTTGTCCATGAACATATCCAATCGAAGCCTCTGGAATCAACTCCTGTAATTCTGAAACCTTCTGGTCAATCGTGTCAACTTTATTGTAAAGATAGTAAACTTGACCTCCACGCTCCATTTCACGCAAGACAGCATCACGAATGACACTATCATTCTTCTCCAATACATAAGTTTGAACAGGATAGCGATTTGTTGGAGGAGTTTCAATAACAGACAAATCTCTGATTCCCAGCATAGACATATGAAGGGTACGAGGGATTGGCGTTGCTGTCAAGGTTAGAACATCCACTTGTTTCTTCAACTCTTTCAAGGTTTCTTTATGCTTGACACCAAATCGCTGTTCCTCATCAATAATCATCAATCCTAAATCAGAAAACACAACATCTTTTGACAAAACACGATGTGTTCCAATCAAAATATCGACTTGACCGTTCTTTAGTTTTTCAAGTGTTTCTGCCTGCTCTTTTTTACTTCTAAAGCGACTCAACACATCAATATTAACTGCAAAATTTTGGAATCGTTCCTTAAAATTCGTATAGTGCTGTTGCGCTAAAACCGTCGTCGGAACTAGAACGACCACCTGCTTGTGATCATTGACTGCCTTAAAGGCTGCACGCATTGCAACTTCAGTCTTTCCAAAACCAACATCCCCAACTAAAAGTCGATCCATTGGTTGAGAATTCTGCATATCTCTCTTGATTTCCTCGATACTACGAAGTTGATCATCGGTTTCAACATAAGGAAAAGAATCATCAAAAGCAACTTGCTCTTCATCATCGGCTGAGAAAGCAAAGCCCTTCAACTGACTACGCTCAGAATAGAGTTTGATTAAATCGTCTGCTATATCCTCTACCTGATTCTTAACTTTTTGCTTGGCTTTTTTAAAATGACCGTCATTTAATTTATTGAGTTTTGGAGCTTTCCCATCACTTGAAACATATTTAGACAGTAGATGAATCTGTTCTACTGGGATAGAAATTTGATCACCATTTTGGTATTGAACGCTAACATAATCGCGGTGAATTCCTTTGATTTCAATGGTTTCAATTCCTAAATATTGACCAATTCCATGAATATGGTGAACAACATAGTCCCCTTTTTCAAGTTCATTATAATCTTTTAATCTCTCTGCATTTGAAACATGTTGTCTGCGAAAACGACGTTTCAATTTCTTTTGAAAAATCTCATGTTCAGTAATCACCAGAATTTTTTCATCTACAAAATGAAAACCATGTCTGAGATTTCCCTCGATTAAGTTTACAGATTCTTTACAGATACTTGACTTATCTCTGGAATCCAATTTAATATGGTATTCCTCTAACACATCCTCCAATGTTTTACTTCCCATTGAATTGCTAGACTGCAAGATAATAGTGTAGTCCATTTTTTTGTATCGTTCAATTTCTTCTTTTAGAAAAGAAAATTGATTGAAAAACTCCTGCATGGGGTATTGATTAAATTGATAAATGTGATCAAACTTGAGGTTTCCTAAGCCCTTTTGCAGATTAGAGAAAAAGGTCACTGGACTTTGTTTTTTATAGATTTGCTCAGTATCTGCAAAATACTGCATCCCAGAAAATGCTTTACTATTCTGTAACTCTTCTGTAAAGTATTGCGCTAATTCTCTTTCAAAGACTTCATACTGATTCATCAATTTTTGGTAATCATCAAAGAATATTGGCGTATCTTTTTTTATATAATCAAAGACAGTCCATGATTTCTCATAACACAAAGATAAAAATTTTCGAGAATCTGAATGCATTTGTTTTTGGTGAAAACTTGAAAGAATTTCTTCTAGGTAGGATTTCAAAATCGGTGATAAAGTTTTTGAAATTTGTTTTTCTAAAGCTGATTGAGCTCGTTGATAATCCTTTTCTCTCAAAAGCATGTCGCTAGCTGGAAAGATGGTGAGTTTTGTCTGATTTTCTTTCGATAATTGTGTTTCGACTTCAAAAGTACGAATTCCATCTACTTCATCACCAAAAAACTCAATTCGGCAAGGTTCTAACTGGGATATTTCAAAAATATCTAAAATATCTCCTCGAAGACTAAATTCTCCTTGAGTTTGTACATGTGTAACCTTTCGATAGCCGATTTCTTTTAACTGATAGATAAGTGCGTTTTGATCATATTCTTCACCCACTGATATTTTTACAATACTATCTTTAAATACATTGGGAGAAGGTAAAAACAATCGACTTGCTGCAATATTACAAACTAAGATCCCTTTCTTAGACGGATCACTCAAAAAACTCAAGGCTTCAACCCGTGAGATAATTTTTTCTTGTGAAGACATTAAAAACTCGACCATAGGGGAGTCATCTACCAAAAATGGATAGACAAATTCCTCACCCAAGATAGAGATAAGATCACTAACAAGTCCTTCTGCTTCTCCATAAGTTGACGTCAGTAAAACAATCTTATCTTCTTTTTCTAAACTGCTTGCAATTGCTAAAGCTTTTGTAGAAGTTGACAAGCCTAACATTAATTGTCTTTTCTTATCTGTCAGATTTTGATGCCATTTTTTTATCTGATCATTTTCTGAGAATAAATCTAATAAGGTCGCCATTTATCCGTTATACCTCTGCATCGTTTTCTCAAAGTTTTTCTCTTGTAAATAGTAGTTTACAGCATCGTCAACCTTGTCAATAGACTGTAAAATACCAATATAATCATTCTTGTCAAAGGTACTCAAAACATGGTTAACAACTGACATTCCATTTTTAGGTCTTCCAATTCCAATCTTAACACGATTAAAGGTCTGGGTTCCAATATGTTGAATAATAGACTTAATACCATTATGACCACCTGCTGAGCCCTTTGCTCTTAAACGAATTTTCCCAACTTCCATGTCAAGATCGTCGTAAATAATGAGTAAATCTTCAATATCCAAACCATAGTAAGTCAATAAAGCATGAACAGCTTTCCCACTTTCATTCATAAATGTCGTTGGTTTGACAAGATAAATTTTCTCACCATTGAGGAAAAAAGATGCTAGATCAGCTTGAAATATCTTATCGTGTGTAAAAGTGACATTCTGTTTCTTCGCTAGTTGGTCAATCAACATAAAACCAACATTGTGTTTTGTTTCAAAATATTTATCCCCTGGATTTCCCAAGCCTACAAGTAATTTAGTCATTTATTTTTCCTTTCAAAAGCCAAAAGGGTTGGAATTTTTTTCCAACCTAATTGATACTATTCATTAAATTTTTTAGACATTAAAGCGGAATTCCATGATATCGCCGTCTTGAACGATATATTCTTTTCCTTCTTCACGCAAGCGTCCAGCTTCTTTTACGGCCTTTTCAGATCCATATTTCACCAAATCATCATATGACATGGTAACTGCACGAATAAAGCCTTTTTCAAAGTCTGAGTGGATAATACCAGCTGCTTGAGGAGCCTTCATACCACGTTTGAAGGTCCAAGCGCGAACTTCTTTTTCACCAGCTGTGAAGTAAGTTCCAAGTCCAAGTAAGTGGTAAGCTGCACGAGTCAACTTATCAACGCCTGATTCTGTCAAACCAAGTGCTTCAAGAAACTCTTGCTTGTCTTCTTCGTCTAACTCAGAAATTTCTTCCTCAGCACGCGCAGAAATAACGACTACTTCAGCATTTTCTGTCGCTGCAAATTCGCGAATTTGTTTGACATAGTCGATAGAATCTGGACCTGAAACTACATCCTCATCTACATTCGCTACATAAAGAACTGGTTTAGTCGTCAAAAGGAAGAGACCTTTGACGACCTTTTGTTCTTCATCTGTAAATTCGATTGTACGAGCTGATTTCCCATCTTCAAGAACTGGTTTAATCTTTTGAAGAACATTGAATTCTGCTACTGATTCTTTATCTTTTTGCGTACGTGCCATCTTTTCTACACGCGCATATCGTTTGTTCACTGATTCTAAGTCAGCAAGAATCAACTCTAGGTTAATCGTATCAATATCTGCAAGTGGATCCACAAAGGCATCTTCACGTCCTTGCTCGCGCATCACATTTTCATCATCAAAAGCACGAACTACGTGAACAATCGCATCTACTTCACGAATATTAGCCAAGAATTTATTCCCTAGCCCTTCTCCTTTTGAAGCTCCTTTTACAATCCCTGCAATATCTGTAAATTCAAATGTTGTTGGCACTGTCTTTTTAGGAGTGATCATTTCAGTTAGTTTTTGTAGGCGTTCATCTGGAACTTCCACCATTCCAACATTTGGATCAATAGTCGCAAATGGGTAGTTTGCTGCCTCTGCTCCTGCTTTTGTAATTGCATTAAATAGTGTTGATTTACCAACGTTTGGCAAACCAACGATACCTGCTGTTAAAGCCATATTTTTTCATTCTCCGTTTTCATTTCAATCCCTAATATTATAACACAAAAAGGGAAAACTTGCTAACCCTCTAACTAAGGCTTCTTAGTCAAGAATTTTATTCATTTTTCGATCAAAATCATAGCGCCCCATCATGACAACATGGTCACAATTACTGCATTTTATTTTGATATCTGCTCCTACACGTGTAATTTCCCAACGATTAGCCTTTTTACCAGTCGACTTGATTGTACAAGCGTGTGGTTTTTTCATTTCAACAAAATTTCCAACTTGATACATACTACTCTCCTTTTCTTTTTCGATTATATCATAAAAGAGGCGAGCTAAGCTCAACCTCTTTCACTTAATTTGTACGAACTGGTGTAATGAGCTGCATGAAGTCCTCGTCAGTATCTGCTGGCACAAGAGTAAATGGACGAACAGCTGAGATAAAGCTAATGGTCACCTTTTCGCTATTTAAAGCTTTAAGAGAATCAATCAAATAAGTTGGGTTGAAACTAATGGTCAAATCTTCACCAGTAACCTGATCAGTATCGATTTCTTCGTTTACTTTACCAACTTCTGGAGAATGAACATGGGCGCTAACAACCCCACCTTTAATTTCAAGCTTCACAGTACCATTTTGAGTTGCACTTGATAAAAGGCGAGCACGCTCCATTGACTGACGTAAGTTTACTACATCAAAAGTGATTGTAGTGTTAAAGTCTGTTGGAATCAAGCGATCTGTATCAGGATAGTTACCTTCTAACAAACGTGTATAAAAGCTAATATTTTCGCTTCTAAATAGGATTTGATTGTTGGCAAAGAAAATCTCTACAGTTTCAATATCATCTGTAAATACCGCTGAAAATTCGCGTAAAGAACGGCTAGGAATTACGACATCAAAATCATCACTATTTTTCTCAAGCGTTAATTTTTTCTGGCTTAGACGATGAGAGTCTGTCGCAACTGTTTTTAGCTCCTTGTGTTGGCTCAATACGAAGTGAACACCTGTCAAAATTGGACGACTTTCTTGTGTACTTGCCGCAAAAGCTGTTTCATTGATAATTTTCTTGAGTAATTTTGTTTCAAGAACCAAAGGAGTGCTTGCTGAAATTTCTTGAATTCGTGGATATTGTTCGCCATCTTTTCCTTTTAGTGTAATTTCTGATTTGCCACTGGTTAAAACAATTTGATTTTGTTCAATTTCTTTAAAATCAAGAGTCACATCAGGTAGACTAGATACCACATTGATGAAGAAAGAAGCTTCAAGAAGGATCGAACCTAGAGAAGTAATTAACAAACCAGCATCTTCATTTTTTTGAGAAATAAAATTTTCAATTGAAATTTGACCATTTGAACCAATTAAAGTAACACCTTCATTGGTTATGTCAATTTTTACGGTTGATAAAATAGGAATAGCATTTTTAGAACTAATAGCTCTCTTAGTAGTATTCAATGCTTGTAGAAATAAATTTTTATTAATTGAAAAATGAATCATGGATTCTCCTTTATTTATTTTTAGTATTAGAAGGATAATAGTAATAATAGAGTCTGTGAAATCTGTGGAAAACAGACTTAAGGTAAGTCATATCAAGTTTTTTGGCTTGTTTAAAAAATGTGGATAAAAAAGATAAAAAAGCGAAAGTTATCCACAAGTTATTTTATTTTCTTTTTGATTGATTCAATTTCTAAACGTAAATTATCGTCTTCATCAATCAAAGATTTAATTTTTGCATGGGCATGAATGACTGTTGTATGATCTTTTCCACCAAATTCTTTCCCAATTTTTGGAAGACTATTATCTGTTAGTTCTCTAGATAAATACATGGCTACTTGACGAGCCAAAACAATATTTTGAAGGCGTCTGCTTCCCTTCATTTCTTTGACGCTAACACCATAAAAGTTACCAACTTCAGTTTGGATTTTGTCAATTGGGATGACGAGCATTTGGCTAACATCTTGTTTGCGAGCTCTAATAGCTTCTGCAGCAATATCAATAGTGATATCCTTGATTTTTTTTACTCTGGCAATTAAAGTGATGTCGTTGATGGCTCCCTCAAGATCTCGAACATTTGAATCAAATTGCCCAGCTAGGTATTCTAGAGTGTCACTTTGGAAATTGTAGCCTAAATGTTCCGTTTTACTTTGTAAAATGGCAATACGTGTTTCAAAGTCAGGGGGGGTGATAGTTTGTGTCAGTCCCCAACTAAAACGCGTGACAAGCCTCTCCTCGAGCCCTTCTAGATGTTTTGGACTACGATCACTCGTTAGGACAATCTGTTTTTGCTTGTCATGAAGGGCATTAAAGGTATTGAAAAATTCTTCCTGAGTTGCGACTTTTTTTCCGCTGAGTGACTGGATATCATCGATTAACAAGAGATCAAGACTGCGGTAGGTCTTTTTAAACTTTTCCATTTCCCCAAGTCTTAGGTGATCAAGAAAGTCATTAATAAAGCTTTCAGCAGGGATATATTTGACACGCGCATTCGGAATATTTTTTAGAATTTCATTTCCAATAGCGTTTAATAAGTGAGTCTTACCAAGACCAGGTCCTCCATAGATAAAAAGAGGGTTATAGGTCAGAGCCAAATCTTCAGAGACAGCCAAAGCGGCTGATACAGCCCAAACATTTCCATCCCCTTGGATAAAATTATCAAAGGTATACTTCTCTTTTAATCCAGTATCCGAATAAGGAATAGATGCTAACTTTGGACTATAGTCATAAAGAGTTGAATTTGTAGCTTCTTCAACTTGTGAGATAGTCGTATTTTGAGGTTTAGTGAAAGTATAGTGGGGAGTTATTTCAGCATCATAAATTTCAAATCCAGCAACTACAATAATATCTTTTAGTTGTTTTTCCCAGACCATTTCCATCTCAGATCGTGGTAAAAATATAGTAGCAACATTTTCCTCTACCTTGATGAGTTCAGCTTGAATAGCATAGAAATCATACATGGATCGAGTCAGTCTTTCTTGCGCAAATTCTAAGATACGATTCCAAAATTGTTTTTCTTTCAATCCGTTCTCCTCCTTTACTACTTGTTTAAAAGTTTAATGCTAGACTTATTTTACCATAGATAGGAAGAATTTTCCACAAGCTGTGAAAAATAATCCACAATGTTATCAAGTTTTATCCACAGGTTGGGGATAAAATTAAAAACTATTGATTTATTGAGCTTTTTATCGAAAAAAAATAGTGGATAACCTTGTGAGATAAAAAAATAAAAGAACAGCCTTATTTCAGGCTGTTGATAATTCTACTGTATTCTTCTTGATTTGAAAAAGAAATAATGATTTTTCCACTGTCCTTTTTAGACAGTTTGATTTCTACATCTAATCCGAGTAGTTTTTTTAACTGTTCTTCTTCATTTTGTATGAAATGATCATTTTTTTGTAGTTTCTTTTGTTTTTTCTCTGTCAGAAGAGTTTCTAACTTCCTTACAGAAATGTCTTCCTCAATAATTCGTTGAAAGAAATAGTCTTGTTGTTCCTTATTCAACCCAACTAGAGAACGCGCATGGGCTTGTGATAGTTTGCCATTTTCTACTTCTGAGATAATCTGTTCTGGTAAGGAAAGCAAACGAATCGAGTTACTGATATAAGGACGAGACTTGCCCATTTTATCTGCAATTTCAGCATGGGTAAATCCTTTCTCTACGAGAGATTCATAGGCGCGTGCTTCTTCTATTGGATTCAAATTTTCTCTCTGTAAATTTTCAATGATGGACTGGACCATCATCTCTTGATCTGAAAGTTGTTTAACAACAGCTGGGATAGACCTTAGACCAGCTAAAAGTGAAGCACGATATCGTCTCTCTCCTGCAAGGATTTCATAACCAATCACAGGAGATTGACGAACAATAATCGGTTGAATGACCCCATTTTCTTTGATAGACTGTGCTAGTTCATGTAGTTTTTCTTTATCAAATTCTTTTCGAGGTTGATAGGGATTTTTTTGTATATCTGTGATAGAAATCATTTCAAATTTTTCCATGATTCTACACTAACATATCTTTTCTCTTATGTAAAGGTTTCTTTACATAGATGTCAATTAAGATTCTAAATCACCTGAACTCTTGTCAAGTTTAATAGATGTAGTTTCTTCTTTACCGTTACGATAGTAAGTTATCTTAATGGTGTCTCCGATAGAATGATTGTAAAGAGCGCTTTGTAAGTCTGTTGATGAAGTAATATCTTTGTCGTCCACTTTTGTAATAACATCGTATTTTTCAAGGTGACCATTGGCAGGCATATTACTTTGTACAGAACGAACAACTACACCAGATGTTACACTGCTTGGAATATTAAGTCTTCTAATATCACTTGTATTAATATTGGAGAGATTGACCATTTGGATGCCCAAAGCTGGACGCGTCACTTTTCCGTTCTTTTCCAACTGCTCAATAATATTGATAGCGTCATTTGCAGGAATTGCGAAACCAAGACCTTCTACAGATGTGCCTCCATTTGTTGCAATTTTACTTGAGGTAATTCCGATAACCTGTCCTTGAATATTGATTAGTGGACCGCCAGAGTTACCTGGGTTAATAGCAGTATCAGTTTGGATGGCTTTTGTAGAAATGGCTTGTCCATCTTCAGATTTTAAGGACACATTTCGATTGAGACTAGATACAATACCCTGAGTGACAGTATTAGCATATTCAGAACCTAGCGGGCTACCAATAGCAATAGCAGTTTCTCCTACGGTTAACTTACTAGAATCACCAAACTCAGCTACTGTTGTCACTTTTTCTGAAGAGATTTTGACGACAGCAATATCAGAGAAAGTGTCGGCTCCAACAATTTCTCCAGGTACTTTAGTTCCATCTGATAAGCGAATATCTACTTTACTAGCACCATTTATAACGTGATTATTGGTTACAATGTAAGCTTCTTTGTCATTCTTTTTATAAATAACCCCAGATCCTTCACTAGATATTTGCTGAGAATCTGTGTCAGTATCATCATTGCCAAATACGCTATTTTGTCTGTTTGCCGAATAAGTGATAACAGAAACAACAGCATCTTTTACTTTATTAACAGCCTGTGTTGTTGAATTTTCGTTTTTATAGGCAGTCTGTGTAATAGTGCTATTGTTGTTAGAGCTATTGACACCACTTTTTTGAGTTAGTTGAGTTATTGAAAAACTACCCAAGGCTCCACTAAAAAAGCTAATGACGATAACGACTAATAATTGAAACCATTTTTTATAAAATGTTTTTAGATGTTTCATATTTGCCTCCATATGTTTGAATTACTGAAAGTATAAACTGACTAGCTTAATTATAACTTAAACACAAAAGTTTTACACAGATTGTGGATAACTTTCAAAAATCTGTGGTTTTCTCGGCTAAAATTAACCTTTTATTTTGTGAATAAGATGTGAAAAAATAGAGAATATGTTAGAATAGAGTCATGAAAATTAAAGTTGTAACAGTTGGAAAACTGAAAGAAAAGTATTTAAAAGATGGTATTGCAGAGTATTCAAAACGAATTTCTCGATTTGCTAAGCTTGAAATGATTGAGCTAGCAGATGAAAAAACACCAGATAAGGCCAGTGAGTTAGAAAATCAAAAGATTTTAGAAATAGAAGGGCAGAGAATTTTATCAAAAGTTGGTGACCGTGATTTCGTTATTGTGTTGGCTATCGAAGGGAAAACTTTCTCATCAGAAGAATTTAGTAAACAATTAGAAGAGGCTTCTATAAAAGGATTTTCTACTATTACCTTTATTATTGGAGGGAGTCTGGGGTTAGCACAGGATGTAAAAAAGAGAGCCAATCTTTCTGTCAGTTTTGGCCGTTTAACCTTGCCCCACCAGTTAATGAGACTAGTCCTTGTTGAACAAATCTATCGCGCTTTTACGATTCAGCAGGGTTCGCCCTATCATAAATAGAAAATTGACTTTTAATTGAATTTTTGGTAAAATGATTGTGTTAGGTCTCATAGCTCAGCTGGATAGAGCATTCGCCTTCTAAGCGAACGGTCGCAGGTTCGAATCCTGCTGGGATCAATATAGTAGCAAAGCTGGGAATTTTCCCGGCTTTTTTCTTAAAAAAGTACACTTGGGGAGAAAAAAATGACAGTTGAGAGAATTTTATCTAAAACAAAATTCCATTTTGTATAATAGTTTTTGTAAGTTAGCTTACAAGAAAAAAACATTGAGGAGATTTTATTATGAAAAACACAGTTAAATTGGAACAGTTTGTAGCCTTGAAGGAAAAAGACTTGCAGGAGATTCAAGGTGGGGAAAGTAGAATTTCAGACCTCCTCCTTGATTTTCTTTTCCAACGAAAAAAGTAATGAAATAAGGAGAAAGAGTAATGAATTTACTTGGATTTGGTACAGTTATTGGTCATTTTTTAATTATTAGTCACAGTTACCATTTAATTTGTAAAGGTCAAATAAATAGAAAAGAGCTATACGTTTTTGGTGCTTATACATTACTAGTAGAAGTAGTACTTGAACTTTCCTTTTATCTTCTAAATTTGGATGGGTTAGGGACTGCAACATTTTTACTTCCTTTGGGCTTATATTCCTATTTTCGATGGATTAAACAGTATGAGAGGAATAGAGGACTATTTCTAAGTTTACTACTATCTCTTTTATATGAGAGCACTCATAACTTTCTGTCCGTAACTTTCTCCTCTATAACAGGAGACAATTTTGTTTTACAACATTATTACCCATTCTTTTTCGTTGTAACAGTATTGACTTATGTTGTTATCTTAAAAATCATTCATTATTTCCACTTAGAACTAAACTATTTTGATAAGGACTACCTTTATCCTTTCTTGAAAAAAGTATTTTTTGCTTTACTACTGTTACATGTTGCATCTTTCGTTTCAGATATGGTAAGTACGGTTAAACATTTGAATAGTTTTGGAAGTATTTTGTCATCTATCGTCTTTATTTCTCTCCTTTTGACCTTCTTTACAATGAATTCTCATAAAGTTCAAATGGAGAAGGAGATTGCTTTGAAGCAGAAGAAATTTGAACAGAAACATTTACAGAATTATACAGATGAAATTGTCGGACTGTATAATGAAATCCGTGGTTTTCGACATGACTATGCTGGAATGCTTGTCAGTATGCAGATGGCAATTGACAGTGGTGATTTACAGGAAATTGACAGAGTTTATAATGAAGTTTTGGTCAAAGCTAATCATAAACTGCGTTCAGATAAGTATACTTACTTTGATTTGAATAACATAGAAGATTCAGCTTTACGAAGTTTGGTTGCTCAGTCCATTGTCTATGCTCGAAATAATGGTGTAGAGTTTACACTGGAAGTAAAAGATACGATTACCAGGCTCCCAATTGAACTATTGGATTTGGTTCGTATCATGAGCGTTTTATTGAACAATGCTGTCGAAGGATCAGCTGATAGCTATAAAAAGCAGATGGAAGTAGCAGTTATTAAGATGGAAACTGAAACAGTTATTGTAATTCAGAATTCATGTAAAATGACGATGACTCCTTCAGGAGATTTATTTGCCTTAGGATTCTCTACTAAGGGAAGAAATCGAGGAGTCGGATTAAATAATGTGAAAGAACTACTAGATAAGTACAACAATATTATTTTAGAAACAGAGATGGAAGGCAGTACATTTAGACAAATCATTAGATTTAAGAGGGAATTTGAATGAAAGTTTTAATTTTAGAAGATGTTATTGAACATCAAGTGAGACTAGAGAGAATATTGGATGAAATTTCGAAAGAATCGAATATTCCAATATCATACAAGACAACAGGAAAAGTCCGTGAATTTGAAGAATACATTGAAAACGATGAAGTAAATCAGCTTTATTTCCTAGATATCGATATTCATGGAATTGAGAAAAAGGGATTTGAAGTGGCTCAGCTCATTCGTCATTACAATCCTTATGCTATTATCGTCTTTATCACCAGTCGATCAGAGTTTGCGACTCTAACCTATAAATACCAGGTATCAGCCCTAGATTTTGTTGATAAGGATATCAATGATGAGTTATTTAAAAAGAGAATTGAGCAGAATATATTCTACACGAAGAGTATGTTACTTGAAAATGAAGATGTGGTAGATTATTTTGACTACAATTATAAGGGAAATGATTTAAAAATTCCTTACCATGATATTTTGTATATTGAAACAACAGGAGTCTCTCATAAATTACGTATTATTGGTAAGAATTTTGCCAAAGAGTTTTACGGTACCATGACAGATATTCAGGAAAAGGACAAACATACTCAGCGATTTTATTCTCCTCATAAGTCATTTTTGGTAAATATAGGCAATATCAGAGAAATTGATCGAAAGAATCTAGAAGTTGTTTTCTATGAAGACCATCGCTGTCCTATTTCAAGGTTAAAAATTAGAAAATTGAAAGATATTCTAGAGAAAAAATCTAAAAAGTGATTGACAATTAGTAAGAAATTGATATAATGGTTATATCTGCTACAGATAGAAGGTCCGTTGGTCAAGGGGTTAAGACACCGCCTTTTCACGGCGGTAACACGGGTTCGAATCCCGTACGGACTATTTTATCCGCCATAGCTCAGTTGGTAGTAGCGCATGACTGTTAATCATGATGTCGTAGGTTCGAGTCCTACTGGCGGAGTATAGATAAAAGGGAACACAACTGTGTTCCTCTTTTTATATCAATTTGCATTACCAAGCATTTTCATAAGGAAGTCTGTTATTTCTTGAGGACTTTCTTTTTTTCCATGTGCAATCCAAGTTTGGCAGACACCAAAAAGTGCATGAGTTAGATAGATGCTACTATATTCTAATTCAGTGGTATTGAGATTTAGTTGCATAAATTGCTTTTGTAAATCTGTACTGAGCATGATATGAAGTTTATTTCGTAAGAAATTTTGGATTTCTTTAGTCCCATTTTCAGAAAGAAGGGCAGCCAGAAGTGGTTCTGACTCTAGATATTCAAAGACTTCTAAAATAGCGTCTCTTTTGTGATGAGCATGTTTTTGAAAAATATATTCAAATGTATGGAATAGCTTACTTTGATAGTGCTCAATCATATCATACTTATCCTTATAGTGAGTATAGAAGCTGGAACGACTAATTCCGGCTTTTTCTGCTAACTTGACAGTAGAAATTTGATCAAATGGCTGTTCCATCAGTAATTGTACCATAGCATTTTCAATAGTTCGCTTTGTTTTTAAGCGTTTGTTACTTTCTTGCATATTTCCTCCTTGTAAACAAATTAGACTATCTGTCTAAAAATGGATTTTTTATCTTGTAATTTAGATTTTTTAATGTATAATCTATTATATCAAAATTTTAGACAATATGTTTAAAAAAGGAGAAGCTATGTTTAAAGAATGGAAAGCAATTTTTAAAAAACCAACCTTTATTATTGTCATGATAGGGATTTCTCTTATTCCAGCTCTGTACAATATCATATTTTTGTCATCAATGTGGGATCCATATGGGCAATTGTCTGACTTACCTGTGGCAGTCGTCAATCATGATAAAGAGGTGTCCTATAATGGTAATACCATGGCAATAGGAGAAGACATGGTGTCCAATTTAAAAGAAAATAAAACCTTGGATTTTCATTTTGTAGATGAAGAGGAAGGAAAGAAGGGATTGGAAGATGGCGATTACTATATGGTAGTGACTTTACCAAGTGATTTATCTGAAAAAGCAGCTTCTATTTTAACGAATCATCCAGAGCAAATGCAAATCGATTATCAGACTTCAAGTGGTCATAGTTTTATTGCTAGCAAGATGAGCGATTCTGCGATGACACAATTGAAGCAGAATGTTTCTACCAATGTAACCGAGACCTATACTAAAGCTTTATTTGATAAGATGGTCGAATTAAAGGATGGTATGAGTCAAGCGGCTTCTGGTAGTGAAAAATTAACTGATGGAGCTAATCAATTAGTGACAGGAAGTAAAACATTAACTACTAATCTACACTCTTTAGCAGATTCAAGTTTAACATTTTCAAATGGAACGGAGCAGTTTACTAAAGGATTATCCTCTTATGTTTCTGGTGTTGAACAACTTCATCTTGGCTTAGGGACTTTTAATAGTGGTTTAGTTACATATACTGGTGCAGTAAGTAAATTAGATAGCGGATTAGGTCAATTAGCTTCTAAAAGTCCTGAATTAGTAGGAGGAATAAATCAATTATATACTGGTGTAGAGGCCTATACTGGCGGTGTTTCTCAGCTTAATGCTGGTCTTAATCAATTTTCATCTGGTGTTAGTGCCTATACCAATGGAGTGGGAAGTCTTGCAACAGGTGCTAATCAGTTATCTAATCAATCAGCTACACTTCGAATGGGGGTGGAGCAATTAAGTGAAGGGATTAAACAACTTTCTAGTAAGTTAGATGCTTCGTCTGGGCAAAAAGATCAAATTAATCAATTATCTTCTGGTCTGAGTCAGTTAAATCAAGCTATTCAAAATATTGATGTTGGAGATACAAAACAATTGTCTTCTGTTTTATCAAGTATAGTTTCTCTTTCTAATCAAATGTTAGCAAGTACTCAGTCTGAAAAAGCAACTACATTAGCAAATATTCAATCGACAGCAGCTTATCAATCCTTGACAAGTGAGCAACAAGCCGAGATAAGTGCTTCTGTATCTCAAAATTCGACTGATAGTATTCAATCGGCTCAGTCAATTATAGCTTTAGTACAAGGTTTACAGGGAAGTTTAGAAAACTTACAAAATCAATCTTCAAATCTTTCGACGTTAAAAAATCAAGCTAATCAAGTATTACCGCTTACTTCTACTTCTTTGACAGGATTGTCAAGTGGATTAACAGAAATACAGGGAGCAGTGACGAGTAAATTAGTTCCTGCTAGTCAGTCGATTACATCAGGTGTAAAGGCATATACTACAGGTGTTGATAAAGTTTCTCAGGGCGCAAGTCAACTAAGTAAAAAAAATGCCACCTTGACAGGTAGTTTGGGTCAACTAGTTTCAGGCTCAAACACCTTGACACAAAAATCTTCTAGCTTGACAGCAGGAGTTGGTCAATTAGTTGAAAAAACTCCAGAATTAGTATCTGGTATTGAAAAATTATCAACTGGCTCCAATCAATTGAATCAAAAGAGTCAAGAATTAATGGCAGGAGTTGATAAATTACAATCCGGATCTGGGCAATTAGCAGATAAATCCAGTCAGTTACTTTCAGGTGCTTCTCAATTAGAGAATGGAGCTAATAAATTGGCAGATGGAGCTGGGAAACTTGCAGAAGGTGGAATAAAGTTAACTTCTGGATTGGAAGATTTACAGACAGGAGTTGCTTCTTTAGGACAAGGACTAAGTAATGCTAGTGATCAACTCAAATCAGCATCAACGGAATCTAAAAATGCAGAGATTTTGTCAAATCCACTCAATCTTTCCAAAACAGACAATGACCAAGTTCCTGTAAATGGAATCGCAATGGCTCCGTATATGATATCAGTTGCTCTTTTTGTTGCAGCAATATCAACGAATATGATTTTTGCGAAGTTGCCTTCAGGACGTCATCCAGAGAGCCGTTGGGCTTGGTTGAAATCTCGAGCTGAAATAAATGGTATTATAGCTGTTTTAGCAGGGATTTTGGTATATGGAGGAGTTCATCTTATTGGTTTAACTGCTAATCATGAAATGAGAACATTTATTCTCATTATCCTAACAAGTTTAGTATTCATGTCCATGGTAACTGCATTAACAACATGGAATAGCCGTATAGGAGCTTTCTTCTCTCTTATTTTGCTATTATTACAGTTAGCATCAAGTGCAGGTACCTATCCACTTGCCTTGACAAATGATTTCTTTAGAGCTATTAGTCCTTGGTTACCAATGAGTTATTCGGTTTCTGGATTACGACAAACAATTTCTATGACAGGAAATATTCATCATCAAGTCATTTTCCTTGCTGTGATATTAGCCCTATTTACAGGTTTAGGTATGCTAGCCTATCAACCTAAAAAAATGGAAGAAGATTAAAAAAATCGACCAACTGGTCGATTTTTTTATGTCTTAGATGACTTTCGTTTGTGATTATAGATTCCAAATAGTAAAAGAGAAGTAAAGGAACAGATTGCTCCAACAACAAACCCATTAGGAATAAAGGAAAGTGTAATAGTTCCTTTTCCCTTAGGAACATCAACTTTCATAAAGCCAGTTTGAGCTTGTTTAATTTCTATTTTCTTACCATCTTGGTAGGCAGACCAGCCTTCGTCATAAGGAATGGTGAAGAAAATGGATGTATCTTGTTTGACATCATATGTAGCAAAGACCTTATTTTTAGAAGTTGATACGGTGACAGGTTGTTCTTTAATTTTTTGAATTGCCTCGGTGAAAGTTTGGGTATCTAAACGATAGAAGGTAGGAGATTCAAATGATACTTGTGAATTTCCAGGGAAACTAACATGAATATTGAAAGTTTTTGTCTCTTTTGTATAACCTAGATTAAAGAAGGAGAAGACATTATCAGTTGTAAAAGTTTTCTTTTCTCCATTTACAAGGATGTCAACCTTCTTTTGTTTGTCATTAGAAAAGTGAAGGTTTGTGAAAGAAAGATAAACTTGGCTGTTTTCTGGCACTTCAATTTGATACTGGATTGCTGCATCCTCATTTGAAGAACTTGTGACACTAATCAAATCATTAGTATTTTCTGTTTTGTCATAAGGGATTGGAGAAAAATAATCAAAATTGACGTCAGCAAGTTGATTTAAAAACGAGGCCTGATTATCTAGAGTGTGTTCAGTGAACTTGACATCATTGTAAACAGATTGACTAGCAAATGCAATCGGAAGAGAGTATTGATTTTCATATAGGGTAAGATTATCTTTTTGATAGATATCTTGGAAACCATACTTATCAATAGGACTGTCTGAGATATTATACTGGATCCCAAATAAACTATCAGCCAAAATACTATTATTGGCATAACGGAGATTGAGATTGGTCCCAGAGGATTTAAAGCCAAGTTTATCTAAAGTAGAGCTTGCTGAACGATTTCGAACAGATGAAAATTGAGAGATTCCATTGTAGTTAAATTTCATACTGTCATTTCCTGTCTGAGTTTGTAGTTTTTCAGTACGAGTAAATGGATCCTCAATATATGTTGAGAAAGATTCCATAGCTGGGATATCTCTACTATATGCACTTCGAGAAGCAAATCCCCATTCCTTAGCAATTCCGTCTATTTGAGATGAAGCATTTAAACTCATTTCAACCATTATAAATAAAGAGATTAGAATGGCAAATAGATTTACAGAGATAAACTTTTTGATAACTGCAAGGAGTAAAAGCAAATAGACAACCAAAAATTCAAGAGTAAGCAGAATATTCAAATCTGTTAAAAAAGAATAATGTGATTTTAGATAGATGGTAGCTAAAAATCCTGTTACTACAAGAAAAAGCGAAACTAAAAAGTTCCAGAATTTAATTTCTCTCAGACGATTTAAGACTTCCGCTGCTGTATAAATTAACAAGGTAGAGAAAATCCAAGCATAGCGATGTAAAAACATGTTTGGAGTATGCATGCCTTGCCAAAATAAATCAAGCACTTCAATATAAAAGCTTGCAATTAGAAATGTAAAGAAGACTGCATAGATAAGTTTTACGTGAAACTTAATAGATTTCAGCGTAAAAAATAAAATAGTTAAAATAAAGGGAAGCAGTCCAACAAAAATCATTGGGATAGCCCCATACTTTGTTGTGTCAAAGGAACCAATGAATTGCTTAGCAAAGAGATCAAGATACCAGCTACTTTCAGTTTGAAACTTTGTAATTTCAGTCAATTTTTCTCCATGTGTCTGTAAATCAAATAGAGTGGGAAGAGTCATAATCAAACTAGCCATACCAGCTAAAAAGTAGATAACTATGAAATCAAGAACAGATGATTTTCGAGTTTTAAAGTCCCAAGAAATTTGACAGAGATACCAGAAAATAAGAAACAATGCTGTCATATAGCCAAAATAATAGTTTTGGATAAATAAGATTGACAGACTTGTAAAGTATAATGAGGATTTCTTTTCAGTTATAAGTAGGTGTAAACCAGTGATAATGAAAGGAATCAAGATAAAAACATCCAGCCAGGTTTTTATCTCTAGTTGACTAACAGTGAAACTCATCAGAGCATAGGAAGTGGATAAGGCTAGTTTTAAAGTATGAGGGATATTTTTAAATAATTTATTTAAACTAAAGAAGGTTGACAGACCAATCAATCCAAATTTTAAGAGAGTTGTCAGATAGACAGCATCTGGCATATTCGTTAGATCAAAAAAGTAAACTAGAGGTGAAAGGAAACTACCCAAGTAATAACTAGATAGGGCATAGAAATTCAATCCGAGGCCACTTGTAAAGGTGTAAAACAAACTACCATTTCCATGTAGGATATTTCTTAGAGCTACATCAAAAATAACGTATTGATGAAAGCCATCTCCTAATAGAGGAGAGTTGTCGCTATTCCAGTAGATACCTTGAGATAGATATACTCCTATCATAATGATTATGGGAATGATGAAAGAAACAAAATAGGTCCAATATGTTTTAAAAAAAAATTTCATGTTACCTCATAAAATGTTAGAAAACTCAGCCGGTTAACCCAACTGAGTTTTGAAGTTTTATTTAGTCTTTCCAAAGTTCTTTAACTTTTGCTTGTACTTCTGCATTTTCTAGGAATTCATCATAGGTTTCATCGATACGATCGATGACGCCATTTTTAGACAAGACAATGATATGGTTAGCCAAAGTTTGAATAAACTCGTGGTCATGACTGGCAAAGATGATTGATTCTTTAAAGTTTTTCAATCCGTCATTCAAGCTTGAGATAGATTCCAAGTCCAAGTGATTGGTTGGATCATCAAGTACAAGCACATTTGATTTCAAGAGCATGAGTTTTGAAAGCATGACACGAACTTTTTCTCCCCCTGACAAGACGTTGACAGGTTTGTTAACCTCATCTCCAGAGAAGAGCATACGACCAAGGAAACCGCGTAGGAAAGTATTGTCATCTTCTTCTTTACTTGCGAATTGACGCAACCAGTCAAGGATTGATTCTCCCCCTGCAAAATCAGCTGAGTTATCTTTTGGCAGGTAAGATTGACTAGTTGTAACTCCCCACTTGACAGTTCCTTCATAGTCAATATCCCCCATGATTGCACGAATTAATGCAGTCGTTTGGATATCATTTTGTCCAATAAGAGCTGTCTTATCACCTGGACGCAAGATAAAGCTGATATTATCTAAAATAGTTTCACCATCAATCTTTACAGTTAGATTTTCTACTGTCAAGAGATCATTACCGATCTCACGTTCTGCTTTAAAGTTAATAAATGGATATTTACGACTAGATGGCACAATCTCTTCTAGCTCAATCTTGTCAAGCATTTTCTTACGTGAGGTTGCTTGTCTTGATTTAGAAGCATTGGCAGAGAAACGAGCAACGAATTCTTGCAATTGCTTAATTTTTTCTTCTGCTTTGGCATTACGGTCTGCTAGCAATTTAGCAGCGAGTTCAGAAGATTCCTTCCAGAAGTCATAGTTTCCGACATAGAGTTTGATTTTTCCAAAGTCAAGGTCTGCCATGTGAGTACATACTTTGTTTAAGAAGTGACGGTCGTGGGATACTACGATAACTGTATTATCAAAGTCAATCAAGAAATCTTCTAACCATGTAATTGATTGGATGTCCAAACCGTTAGTAGGCTCGTCCAAAAGAAGAACATCTGGTTTACCAAAAAGTGCTTTAGCAAGGAGAACTTTTACTTTCTCACCATTGGCCAATTCACTCATATTTTGATAGTGCAATTCTTCTGGAATATTTAGGTTTTGAAGTAGTTGAGAGGCTTCACTTTCTGCTTCCCAGCCTCCAAGCTCGGCAAACTCTCCTTCGAGTTCGGCAGCACGCACTCCATCCTCATCTGAGAAATCTTCCTTCATGTAGATAGCATCTTTTTCCTTCATGATGCTATAAAGTTTTTCATTTCCCATGATAACGACATCAATGGCACGTTCATCTTCATAGTCAAAGTGATTTTGACGGAGAACAGAGAGACGCTCATCTGGACCAAGAGAGATGTGACCAGTAGTAGGTTCGATATCTCCAGCTAAAATTTTTAAAAAGGTTGACTTTCCGGCACCATTAGCACCGATTAATCCATAAGTATTTCCTTCTGTAAATTTGATATTGACATCATCAAAAAGTTTACGATCACTAAAACGTAGTGAAACATCAGATACTGTAAGCAATGTTTTTCTCCTATATGTGTAATATATTTATTCTACTAGAAAATACGGAAATATTCAAATTTTTATCTGTCAATTTTGTGTAAATTATGTTTACAACTCTCTTTACAAAAATCAGTAAATAGCAAGGTTGATTTATTTTGATAAATTGCGGTTATTTCATTAAAAAAATGCTATAATTGAAGGGACTATATCGAAGGAGAATAAAATGACTAAACCCATTATTTTAACAGGAGACCGTCCAACAGGAAAATTGCATATTGGACATTATGTTGGAAGTCTCAAAAATCGAGTATTATTACAGGAAGAGGATAAGTATGACATGTTTGTGTTCTTGGCTGACCAACAAGCCTTGACAGATCACGCCAAAGATCCTCAAACCATTGTAGAGTCTATTGGAAATGTGGCTTTGGATTACCTTGCAGTTGGATTGGACCCAAGTAAATCGACTATCTTTATTCAAAGCCAGATTCCAGAGCTGGCTGAACTATCTATGTACTATATGAATCTGGTTTCATTAGCACGTCTGGAGCGAAATCCAACTGTCAAGACAGAGATTGCTCAAAAGGGATTTGGAGAAAGCATTCCAACAGGATTTTTGGTCTATCCAATCGCTCAAGCAGCTGACATCACTGCTTTCAAAGCTAATTATGTTCCTGTTGGGACAGATCAGAAACCAATGATTGAGCAAACCCGTGAGATTGTTCGTTCTTTTAACAATGCATATAAATGTGATGTCTTGGTAGAACCGGAAGGTATTTATCCAGAAAATGAAAGAGCAGGTCGTTTGCCTGGTTTAGATGGAAATGCTAAAATGTCTAAATCCCTTAATAATGGTATTTATTTAGCTGATGATGCGGATACTTTGCGTAAAAAAGTAATGAGTATGTATACAGATCCAGATCATATCCGCGTTGAGGATCCAGGTAAAATTGAAGGAAATATGGTTTTTCATTATCTAGATGTTTTTGGTCGCCCAGAAGATGCTCAAGAAATTGCTGACATGAAAGAACATTATCAACGAGGTGGTCTTGGTGATGTGAAGACCAAACGTTATCTACTTGAAATATTAGAACGTGAACTTGGTCCTATTCGTGAGCGCCGTATCGAATTTGCTAAAGATATGGGAGAAGTTTATAATATGCTTCAAAAAGGTAGTGAAAGAGCGCGAGAAGTTGCAGGTCAAACCCTATCTGAGGTTAAAGGAGCAATGGGACTTCATTACTTTAACTAAGTTTATTTTACAAGAAACTATCATTTCTATCAGAAAGAAAAGATAGTTTTTTATTTACCTCTGTAACATTTGACAAATTTTTATAGAATGGTATGATAGATACAATATAAAAAGAGTCAAGCTCAAAAAGAAAGAAAAGAGGAAACTTCGAATGTCTAATTGGGACACTAAATTTTTGAAAAAAGGTTTTACCTTTGATGATGTATTGCTTATTCCAGCTGAAAGTCATGTGTTGCCTAACGATGCAGATTTAACAACTAAATTGGCAGATAATTTGACTTTAAATATCCCAATTATTACCGCTGCCATGGACACAGTAACAGAGAGTCAAATGGCTATTGCTATTGCTCGTGCAGGTGGTCTCGGAGTTATCCATAAAAACATGTCAATTGCTCAACAAGCAGACGAGGTTCGCAAGGTAAAACGTTCTGAAAATGGGGTTATTATTGATCCCTTCTTCTTGACGCCTGAACATACAATTGCTGAAGCAGATGAGCTTATGGGACGTTACCGCATCAGTGGTGTTCCAGTTGTTGAAACACTTGAAAATCGTAAATTGGTTGGTATTTTGACAAACCGAGATCTTCGTTTTATTTCAGATTATAACCAACCAATTTCAAACCATATGACTAGTGAAAATCTTGTGACTGCTCCTGTGGGTACAGACCTTGCAACAGCTGAGAGTATTCTTCAAGAACATCGTATTGAAAAACTTCCGTTGGTAGATGAAGAAGGCCGTCTTTCTGGTTTGATTACTATCAAAGATATTGAAAAAGTTATTGAGTTTCCAAATGCTGCTAAAGATGAGTTTGGTCGTCTTCTAGTTGCAGGTGCAGTAGGTGTTACTTCAGATACATTTGAACGTGCAGAGGCTCTTTTTGAAGCAGGAGCGGATGCGATTGTTATTGATACTGCACATGGTCATTCTGCAGGTGTCTTGCGTAAAATTGCTGAGATTCGCGCTCACTTCCCAGATCGTACTTTGATTGCTGGAAATATTGCTACTGCTGAGGGAGCGCGCGCACTTTACGAAGCAGGTGTAGATGTTGTCAAGGTTGGGATTGGACCAGGTTCAATCTGTACTACTCGTGTTATTGCTGGTGTTGGTGTTCCGCAAGTAACAGCTATCTACGATGCTGCAGCTGTTGCGCGTGAATATGGAAAAACGATCATTGCTGACGGTGGAATCAAGTATTCTGGAGATATTGTAAAAGCCCTTGCTGCAGGTGGAAATGCAGTTATGCTTGGATCAATGTTTGCTGGAACAGACGAAGCACCAGGTGAAACTGAAATCTTCCAAGGACGTAAATTCAAGACATACCGTGGTATGGGTTCAATCGCAGCAATGAAGAAAGGTTCAAGCGATCGTTACTTCCAAGGTTCTGTCAATGAAGCAAATAAACTTGTTCCAGAAGGAATTGAAGGTCGTGTTGCTTATAAAGGAGCGGCAGCTGATATCGTCTTCCAAATGATTGGTGGTATTCGCTCTGGTATGGGTTACTGTGGTGCAGCTAACCTTAAAGAACTACACGATAATGCTCAATTTATTGAAATGTCTGGTGCTGGTTTGAAAGAAAGCCATCCTCATGATGTACAAATTACTAATGAGGCACCAAATTATTCTATGTAAAAGAAATAAAAAGAACTCCTGCGAAAACGAGCCTACTGAAAAAGTCATCAAATTGATGGCTTTTTTGTTATACTAGAGATGAGGTGAAATAATGCTTGATAATCA
>CAJNCE010000017.1:0-30868 GCA_905221185.1 bacterium
ATGGGACTTTTTTTCTACACAAAAATAGGCTCCATAATATCTATAGGGGATTTACCCACTACAAATATTATAGAGCCAAAATTCCTCACTTCTCCAACGGTCTCTCACATGCTTTTATATGTTTATACTCAATGAAAATCAAAGAGCAAACTAGGAAGCTAGCCGCAGGCTGTACTTGAGTACGGCAAGGTGAAGCTGACGTGGTTTGAATTTGATTTTCGAAGAGTATTACTTAATGCCTAGGGCAATGCGTGCATAGCGACTCATTTTTTCAACGGTCCAGGCTGGATACCAGACTAATTTGACCTCAGTATCAGTTACTTCTGGCACCTCTGTCATGGCATCATAAATCTGATCCGTCAAAAGGTCTGCTAGGGGACAACCCATAGTTGTCAAAGTCATATCAATCTCTGTTTGCCCTGTGTCGCCATCAAAACGAATCTCATAAATCAAACCAAGATTGACAATATCGATTCCCAACTCAGGGTCGATGACTTCTTCCAAGGCTGTTAAAATGCGTGTTTTGATGTTTTCGATTTGCTCTTCTGTATAAGCCATATTTTCCTCACTCTTAGTCTTCAATAAAATCACGAAGCGGTTTGCTGCGACTTGGTTGACGTAGTTTTCTCAAAGCTTTAGCCTCAATCTGACGGATACGCTCACGAGTCACGTTAAAGACTTTACCCACATCTTCAAGGGTGCGCATTTTACCATCATCTAGTCCGAAGCGCAAGCGTAGAACATTTTCTTCACGGTCTGTAAGAGTATCCAAGACTTCATCCAATTGCTCACGCAAGACGATACGAGTCGTATAATCCACTGGATTTTCAATCACTTCATCTTCGATAAAGTCCCCAAGATGGCTATCGTCCTCTTCACCAATAGGAGTTTCAAGAGATACTGGTTCTTGAGCAATCTTCAAGATTTCACGCACCTTGTCAGGAGTCATATCCATACGTTCAGCGATTTGTTCTGGCGTTGGATCTTGTCCCAATTCTTGAAGGAGATTACGCTGTTCACGAACCAATTTATTGATGGTTTCAACCATGTGAACAGGGATACGGATGGTACGAGCTTGGTCCGCAATAGCACGAGTGATGGCCTGACGAATCCACCAAGTTGCATAAGTTGAGAACTTGAATCCTTTAGAATAGTCAAACTTGTCAACCGCCTTCATCAAGCCCATGTTCCCTTCTTGAATCAAGTCAAGGAACTGCATACCACGGCCGACATAACGCTTGGCAATGGAAACAACCAAACGAAGGTTGGCTTCCGCAAGACGTTGTTTGGCTTCGATATCACCAGCTTCAACTGCTAACGCCAATTCTTTTTCCTCTTCATTGGTCAAAAGAGGTACGACCCCGATTTCTTTCAAGTACATACGGACAGGGTCATTGACCTTAGCAGAAGTTGAACCAATCAAGTCCTCATCGCTAAGTTCTGGTTCTTCTTCTGCACTAAGAACACGCGCACTTGGGTTTCCTTCGTTATCTGTGATTGAAATTCCTGCATCCTGGATTCGTTGCAAAAGGTCTTCAATCCCATCAGCATCCAAGGTAAAAGGAACAACTAGACTAGCATTGATTTCATCGTCTGTTGCTGTCCCTTTTTGTTTATGATTACGGATAAATTCTGCTACTTGTACGTCAAATGTTGTTACTTCTTTTTGTTTTGTTGCCATTATTACTCCATTCTTCTCTTTTGGGAAATTAAACGTTCCAATTCTTCTAGGGCTGTGTCGGTATCTCCTACATGGCTAGCTTCCTGCACCTTCTTTTTGATTCTCATATTGTCCTGATTCAAGAGAGCCTTGTTTCGAGTCATCTCTACTTCACTAAGTTCCTGCGGTGACATCTCGGCAGGTAAATCCTGAGCTAAGACTTGGTACCAGGCTCTTTCAACTTCCTCTGTCTGTTCTGCTAAAACTTCTGGAGGAAGATTGCCATACTGGCCAAGTAAGTCATATAAAACCTGAAATTCAGGAGTGTCAAATGCAAAATCTTCTCGCAAACGGTAATCATTCAAAATAAGGGGAGATTCCATCATTCGATAAAGTAGATGGGCTTCTGCCCTCATAATAGCCGATAACTGCTTGGTGACAGGCATGGTGATTGCCGTCGGTCTGGAAATCCCTTCCATGCGGTTCTGCCTTTGTGCCTGTCGACTCTCATTAACAATCTGCTCAATCTGGGTATAATCAAAGGACGCCAGACTGTCAGCTAAAATATGAATATAGCTGTTTTGAGCAGTGATAGACTTTTCTTGAACAATCAAGGGAGCTATTTTTTCGATAAACTCAATCTGAGCCTGCAGATTTTCACTATTTTCAGGCTTGTACTGGTGAATGTAAAACTCAATCGGACTAATACGAGTTTTCGTTAATAGATAGGCCAAGTCTTCTGGCCCATTTTTTTGTAAATACTCATCTGGATCCAAGTTATCAGGCATGCTGACGATCTGCACAGGCATATCGCCAATTTCATCCAGCGCTTTCAATGTCGCAGCTTGCCCAGCCTTATCGCCATCATATACCAGAACTAACTTCTTGGTTAACCTTTTCAGATGATCAACATGCTCACGACTCAAGGCCGTACCCATAGATGCGACAGCGTTTTCGATTCCAGCCCGATAGGCTGCAATGACATCCATGAACCCTTCCATGAGGTAAATCTCACTGGCTTTACCAGAAGACTTTTTTGCCCTATCCATATGATATAATTCGTAACTTTTGTTAAAAATTGCAGTCGATCTGCTATTTTTATACTTAGAAGTTTGTGAATCCGTTTTCTGCCAGATACGACCTGAGAAGGCAATGACCTTTCCCTGGTCATTTGTCAGAGGAAACATAATCCGATTGTGAAAGGTGTCTACAAATTGATTGGCATCCGAGAGATAAAACAGTCCTGAATCTAGGAAATCCTCATCACGATACTGACCAGACAAACGTTGATAGAGATAGTTTCGTTCCGGAGGTGCCAAACCAATCCGAAAATGCTTGAGCACTTCATCTGTCAAACCACGCTGATAGAGATAGTTTCTGGCCTCTTCCCCCATAGTCGTTGTCATGAGAATAGCATGATAAAATTTGGCAGCATCTTCGTGCATATCATAAAGAGCTTGGTGGGGGGAGGCTGGCTTCTGCTCACTATAAAGCGGTTTTTCCACCTCTATCCCAACACGCTGACCTAAGATTTGGACAGCTTCCATAAAAGGAACCCCTTGGTACTCCTCTATGAACTTAAAGACATCACCTGAGCGCCCACAACCAAAACAGTGGTAAAACTGCTTGTCCTCTACAACGTTGAAAGAAGGTGTTTTTTCACCATGAAAAGGACAGAGCCCTAGATAGTTCCGTCCTGCCTTTTGTAAAGAAATCACATCTCCTATGACTTCCACAATGTTGGCATTGTTTTTGATTTCTTCAATGACTTGTTTGTCAACCATACACAATACCTCCATGTTATCATAGTTTACTTTATATAGTATACTTTATTTCAGAAAAAAAGTAAACCATTTCACTCATTTTCCCTACTTTATTCAAAGAGTTGATAATAATCAGAGATTTTCATTTTTGCTTTTTCTTCTTGGTTCAAATCTTGGATAATCCGTCCTTCTTTCATGACAATCAGACGATTACCATATTTGAGAGCATCTTCCATATGGTGGGTAATCATAAGCGCTGTCAGCTGATCTTTCTTGACAAACTCATCCGTCAATTCCATGAGTGCGACACTGGTCTTTGGATCCAGGGCTGCAGTATGCTCATCTAGCAAGAGTAATTCAGGACGCTTCAAGGTTGCCATCAAGAGACTCAAGGCCTGTCTTTGTCCACCTGATAAAAACTCAATCGGTGTATTCAAGTGTTTCTCAAGACCATTTCCCACTTTTTCTATGGTTGCCTGGAATTCATCCTTATAGCTAGCCAGACGTCTCGGAAAGAGTCCACGTTTTTCACCACGGAACTTAGCAATCAAAAGATTTTCAGCCACTGTCATACGGGGAGCTGTCCCCATCTTTGGATCTTGGAAAACACGAGAAAGATACTTAGCACGCTTCTCAGGTGAAAATTTGGTAACATCTTCACCCAAGATACGAATTGTCCCACTGGTTAGTGATAAGGTTCCCGCAATAGTGTTAAATAGAGTTGATTTACCAGCGCCATTTCCACCCAAAATCGTGATAAAATCCTGTTCAAAAATTTCTAATGAAACATCATTTAAAATAATCTTTTCTTCATCAAAGCCATTTTTAACGACTTTGGTTGCATTTTTTAATTCTACAATTGCTGTCATTTGCTTAACTTGGCTCCTTTCAAGATGGTTTGCTTAAATGTTGGAATCATGAGGCAGACTGCTAAAATCACGGCACTGTATAGACGAAGGTAACTTGTGTTAAATCCAAGCGCGATAACAGCCCATACTAAGAATTGATAGGCGATAGAACCTACAACGATTGTAACCAAACGCTCTGCCAAGCTCAAACTCTTGAAGATAACTTCTCCAATAATCAAACTTGCAAGCCCCACAACGATGACACCAATTCCTCGAGAAACATCAGCATAGCCTTCTTGCTGGGCAATGAGGGCACCTGCAAGGGCAATCACCCCATTTGATAAGACCAAGCCCATGAGCTCCATGCGTCCAGTATGAATCCCGAAACTTCTAGCCATATCAGGATTGTCACCTGTAGCAATATAGGCTTGTCCTAGTTTGGTGTCCAAGAAAAAGAGCATGAGAGCAATGACAAGACTGACAAAGATAAGACCTGTCAAGAGTTGGTTCAAGTCTGAATCAAAAGGTAAGACATCCTGGATTTGCTTAGTTCCAAGCAAGCCTAAATTTGCACGTCCCATAATCAAGAGCATGATAGAGTGACAAGAAGTCATCACCAAAATCCCTGAGAGCAAGGTTGGAATCTTCCCTTTTGTATAAAGAAGACCTGCTGCCATTCCAGCCAAACAACCTGCTCCTACAGCAACAAGTGTCGCTAAAAAGGGATTTACACCTTTGGTTATCAGAGTGACAGCAACAGCTCCCCCAAGAGGGAAGGAACCTTCTGTCGTCATATCTGGAAAGTTCAAAATCCTAAATGTCATAAAGATTCCCAGACCTAGAATAGCCCAGACAAATCCTTGAGAAATAATAGATAATATCATTTGTTTCTTAACCTTTTCTATATGATTTCTATTGTAAAAAATTGGAGGAGATGTCCCCAACTCCTCCATTAAAGATTATTCAATCACTTGTCCTGCTTCTTTTAGAACAGATTCAGGAATAGTAATACCTAGTTCTTGTGCCAATTTTTTGTTGATCACTGACTTACCAGTTGAAAAGACATTGACTGGTGTATCAGCTGGTTTTGCACCTTTCAAAACTTGCGCAATCATTTTACCAGTTGCCACACCAAGATCATGTTGGTCAACTACAACGGATGCCAAACCACCTGCTTCTACCATGGCAGTTGCACTTGGGTAGATTGGTTTTTTAGCTGATTGGTTGCTTGATACAACAGTTGAGAAGGCTGAAGCAATAGTGTTATCAATTGGAACCCAGATAGCATCGACCTTACTAGTCATAACGTTAACTGTTGAAGCAATTTCATTTGTTGAAGGAACTGCAAATGTTTCCACTGTCAAACCTGCTTTTTCAGCATAAGCTTTAAATTCTTCGACCTGTGTTTTTGAATTGTCTTCGCTGCTTGAGTAAAGAGCTCCGATTGTCTTCACATTTGGTGTCAGAGCCTTGATGAGTTCAACTTGTTGTTGGGCTGGGTTGTGGTCAGACACCCCTGTAATGTTGCCACCTGGTTTTTTCAAATCTTTAACCAAGTTGGCACCGATTGGGTCTGTAATAGCAGCCATGATAACCGGTAGGTCTTTTGTTGCACTAGCCAAACCTTGAGCAGCTGGTGTTGCGATACCAACAACCAAATCATTGCCATTTGCAACCAATTGTTTACTCATTGTCGCAACCTTACTTTGGTCACCTTCTGAGTTCATAAAGTCAATTTTCAACTGATCATCTTTATAGCCTTCTTCTGCCAGTCCATCTTGAATCCCTTTATAAATCAAGTCAAGAGATGGATGGCTCACAAACTGAAGGACACCAACTTTGGCAACTTTCTTTTCGTTCTTAGCTTCTGGTTTATTCATTGAAGAGTAAATCAAGCTTCCTGCTACTAAGACTGCTAATGCAGCGATAATTCCAATTAAACGTTTATTTTTCATTCTATTTCTCCTTTTTAATTCCTTTAAAATACTTCACTTATCTGAACAAGCGACGCCATCGTTTTCTTTCCATACTAACCTCCATCAAAAAAGTCCTCACACAAAAAACTTGTGTGAGGACGTCGATGCGCGGTACCACCTCAATTATAGGGAATTTCCCTATCGCTCTGTCTCGCAATAACGAGATGCACTGTAAGGTGTGCTCACCGAATTTTTATGATTTCAAATTCTAAATAACATTCAGCCCAATTTTCATCATCACCACTTATCTGTTTTCAGCTACCACAGACTCTCTAAAAAGTTTGTATGATTACTTTTCTGAATGGTTAAATTATATCATTTTTTAACTACTTGTCAAGACTCTTTGAGAATTTTTTTGAAATATTCAAAAACTCCCCCTATAGAAAAGAGGAAGTTTGAAAGGTATCAGCCTGAATTACGCAATCCTGTTGCAATTCCGTTGATGGTTGTATGGATTAATTTTTCTTGATCGCTTGATAATTCTCCTCGACGTTGACGTTTAATCAACTCCAACTGGATATAGTTGAGGATATTAAAGTAAGGCATACGGTAATCCAAACTTGCTTTTAGATATGGATTTTCAGCTAAGAGTTCATCGTAACCTTCGATTGCCAAGATAACTTCCTTGGTAACTTGCCATTCATTTAAAATAGTCTCATAGATTGCTTTTACTTGATCATCTTCACAAAGTTTGGCATATTCAAAAGCAATGTTCATATTTGATTTTGACAAGACCATGTCAACATTTGAAAGAAGTGACTGGAAGAAAGGCCAATTTTGGTACATATCTCGTAGAATAGCGATATTCTCTGGATTTTTATCGATAAATTCCTTGAAGCTTGATCCAACCCCATACCATCCAGGGAACATGACACGGCTTTGTGACCATGAGAAGACCCAAGGGATAGCACGCAAACCACCGATTTCAGTAATCGTCTTACGAGCGGCTGGACGAGAACCAATATTAAAGCTTGAAATAGCCTTGATTGGACTTGACTCAAAGAAATAGTCATAGAAATGCTCATTACCAAAGACTAAATCACGGTAGATATCGTAACTACGGTCCACCACTTGATCCATAATGGCTTCATATCGATTGGATGTATTGGTATCGCTCTTCTTCTGCGTAATCATACGGTTAATGGCTGCAGATACTAGCATTTCAAGATTATAGTAGGCAGCATCTTTATTACCGTATTTATTGCCAATTACTTCACCCTGCTCCGTCAAACGGATACGATCCTTGATAGACTTAAGCGGTTGAGATGTGATAGCTTCATAAGTTGGTCCACCACCACGACCAACAGTACCACCACGGCCATGGAAGAAGGTAACCTTAACGCCAAATTCATCTCCAATAGCAGTCAATTGTTGTTGAGCCTTGTAGAGGGTCCAACATGATGAAAGGTAACCACCATCTTTATTACTGTCAGAGTAGCCAAGCATGATTTCTTGGTAGTTATTACGTGAAGCAATCCATTTTTTAGCAAGGGCAAGAGAAAGATATTCTCTCATAGTTTCTTCTGAGTGATCCAAGTCCTCAATTGTCTCAAAGAGAGGAACGATTTGGACACGGGCTCTTTCTTTATCAACTAGCCCTACTTCTTTTAGCAAGATAGCCAATTCCAGCATGTCTGATACGCTGGTTGCATGTGAAATGATAGTCTGACGAATGACATCATCTCCCAACTTATCTTTCAAATTACGAGCAGCCTTAAAGATTGCTAATTCTTTTTCGAGTAACTCTGATTTTTCAACATTAGTGGCAGAAAGAATGCGTGGATCTTCTTCTAATTCTTTCAAGAGAAGCTGGCATTTTTCTTCTTCACTTAGTTCGCTATAATGAGAATGAATTCCTGCTGATTTCAAGAGTTCAGCTACACAGGCCTCATGAACACTTGAATCTTGGCGCATGTCAATAGAAGCCAAATAGAAACCAAAAATTTCAACTGCTTGAATCAATTCAACAAAATCACCAGAAATCAGTGCCTCACCCTTGTTTTCCAAGAGGGAATCACGGATGGTAATTAAATCCTTATAAAAATCATTGGCTGTTTCATATCGATCCCCAACTTCCTTATCCTCAATCAGATAGGCTTTTGTTGCTTGGATTTTTGATTGAATATCAAACAAGGCACGACGGTATAGCTCTTTTTCGCGGTAAATAGAATTATCCTTAGATTGACGAGCCATTTCTCTGACTTGCTTGCTGACATTGACAATACTAGTTGAGAGAGAGAACTCACGATAAAGTTGGTAAATCTTTTCATCGTAGTAGTTCATGATGACTTCACACTGGGTCATGGCAGATTTCTTCAAGGTATCTGCTGTAACAAAAGGATTCCCATCACGGTCTCCACCAATCCACATTCCCATGGTAATTGGTTTAGGATGTTTCAACTCCAAGCCATGTTTTTTAGCCAGGCGCTTGTACTCAGCAGTCAAATGAGGAACAGCTTTCAAGAATGAACTATTGTAGTATTCCATAACATTCGTGATTTCATTGGTTACTTTCAATTTCTTCTCACGAATCATATCTGTCTGCATGATAATCTCAATGTAACGACGGAGATCATTATGCCATTTTTCCTTATTAATCAAGCCTAACTTCACATCACGGTACTTACGCAAGAGGGTATGGATATGGTTAGTCAAATCCAGCATACTCTTACGTTGCACTTGTGTTGGATGGGCAGTCAAAACAGGGACAACATTCAAGTGTTCTAGAATTTCAACCGCATTTTCTTTTTCTGCAACCATTTTGATTGTTGCTGATAATTTCCCAAGATAATCTTGATCGATATTATTTTGGTGGTTGATTTCATAGGCCAAATCCACGTCTTCTGAAATATTAATCAAGAGGGGCAAGATAGAGAAATAGCGTGAAATATAAGCCATTTCATCATTTGTCAGGCTAGTAACCAATTGATTCAAGCCTTGATAATCTTCTTGAGTTGACAATTCTTTCAACTCCATAATTTTTTCAAAAGTCTCTGGGGCAAGCATGTTTTTAGTGATATCTTCTAACAATTCTGTTAAAATCAATACTTCTTCTTGCACGACAGCTTTATTACTATAGTTTTCTAATTTTTGAAGAGACATAGGTAATCCTTTCCACTATCAGCTCTACATATAGTTCGATGAGCGAGCTTCTAACTCCTCATACAATTGAGCACGCTTTTCACTTGCATCAATATTTAAGACAAAGGCGATGGCTACAGACAAGACCAGAAGACTATTTCCTCCTTGCGATAAGAAAGGAAAGGTTACTCCTGTCGAAGGAATAATTCCAGAAATTCCACCGATATTGACAAACACCTGGATCAACATCATCCCCCCAACCCCAATCGCCATCATGGAATTAAAGGGATTCTTAGCACGAATTCCTACTAGGATGATTCGTAAAATAAGGAAAAAGACAAGGGCTAAAATCAAGCTAGCTCCTACAAATCCAAATTCTTCGATGACAATTGAAAATACAAAATCTGTATGGGCCTCTGGTAAATAGCCACGTTTTTCAATTGAATTTCCTAAACCTAGACCAAACCAACCACCATTTACCATAGCAAAGTAGGAATTTGCGAGTTGGTGGCCTGCTCCTGCCAAATCGGCAAAGGGATTAAAGTAGGCACTGAAACGCTTGGCCACATAACCAAATACTGGAATTTTTGAAAATTTATCAACCCCTATAAAAGAAATCAGTGATAAGGATAGGGCAGAAACTCCCACCAAAATTCCCAAAAAGGCAATAAACCATCTATAAGCGATACCACTAATCGTATACATAATCAAGGCAACCAAAGCTAAAATAGAAGCATTCCCCAAATCTGGGAAAATAGCAAGACTCCCAATCAGTACAAATAGAACAAAGCGCCAGTCATTAAACGCACGAGGAAGCCACTGATTCTGTATCAACACTTGAAAATCATAAATAGCTATATCCTCTTGTTGTTTGGAAAATTTATTTGCTAGATACCAAATAATAATAATTTTCAAATATTCAGCTGGCTGAATGGTCAAAGGTCCTACAGAAATCCAGCCATAGGCTCCATTGACAGGAATACCAATCAAACGAGCCAAAGCTAAGAGAATCAGCTCAACAAACATAACAATAAATAAAAGACGTTCATTTCTTAAAAAATTCAGTCTCAACTTATATATCAAGGCAATCAGTATCAAACTAAATATCCAAAATAGTCCCTGACTTCGGACCAATTGCAGTGCACTTTGGCCTTCTTGAATTAAAATAGCACTGGTTGTCGAATAAACCACAATCAAGCCCAAAATAGATAAAAGTAAGTAAGGAACTAGAATAGAATAATTTAATAGGTGCCTTTTACTAATCTTCATAGTATCACCAATCTAATGAGAACAACACTATTGTTTCCCAAATTCCGTTTGTTTTCTAGTTTTGATTGCTATTATACCATTTTTTCCGAAAGAAAAAAACTCTTATCCATCAGATAGACCATTTTTGTCATAAGAAAAAGAGCACTTGGCCCTTTTCTGTTTTATTCTTTTGATGAACTACTTGAGCTTGAATCTCCGCCACCAATATATTGGGTAAAGATATTTTGGAAAGCTTGGTCTTTAACCTTAATATTGGCTGCTTGCAATTCTTTTCCGATAATGCTTTGAACAAATGTTGAATCATTTTGTTTTTGAGTCAAGATAACAGTTTTTAATTTTTCTTTGTAGTCATCAAGATTAGATGATTTTTCTGTTTTCTTAGTGAGTTTTACAATGTAATATTGGCTGCTGTAGGCTTGTGTACCAGCGGCTGTAATCACATCAGAAACGCCGTTTACATCTAGAGCAAATGCCGCTTTCTTAACTTGTTCTGGCACTTCTGTTGAAGCAGAATCAAAGGTAATTTCTCCACCGTTCGCTTTGGTTTTCTCATCAGTTGAGTTATCTTTAGCTAATTGAGCAAAGTCTGCATCACTAGCCTTAGCTTTTTCAAGAATTTCTTTGGCCTTGTCTTCATTGTCCAAACGGATGATTTGAGCCGTTACATCTGGAGTATATTCATCAAAGGCTTTCTTATAAGCATCATCTGTCAATTCAGCCTCTGCTGCCTTCTTAACTGCCAACTCGACTAATTTACTTGTACGAATTTGAGCTTTGCGTGTTTCAAGAGTCATGCCTGCTTGTGACAAGACACGTTGGTAGTTCTCACCATATTGTTTTTCTTCTTCAGCAATAGTGTCATTGACTTCTTTGTCATCTACTTCTGAACCGTATTGTTTCTCAAATACTTTTTGGATAGTCAAGTTCAACAACACTTGTTGGGCTGAAGGATTGCTTTTCACTTGCTCATAAAATTGATGTTCTGTGATGACATCCCCTTTCATGCTGATAAGGTCTGCCCCTTCTGAACCTTTCGAACAAGCTGCTAAAGTTGCTACTGATAATAATGTAATGGCACCTGCCAATAGTTTTTTCTTCATGTCTACTCCTTTGAGATAAGTGTTACCCTATCTATTTTACTATATTTTCTTAAATTTTTCTGAAAATTATTCGCTGTCAGGCAATTGAACATCTGCTACATTTTTACGAAGCATGAGAATGCCGTCTCCCAGAGGGACTAATGTTGCGGTGAGTCCTGGATTGTCTAAGGTTGCATCAAATAGTCTTTGAAGTCCTCTGTAAATAGTTCGCTGACCTCGACGAACTTCCATAATGTCCTTGGCAACATCACCACCTTGGAAAATATCATCCAAGATAACCACACCACCAACTTCCAAATGTTTGAGGATTTCTGGCAGAAAGACGATGTATTTAGACTTAGCAGAATCCATAAAGACGAAATCATAGGACTCTGTCAGGGTTGATAAGACATCTACCGCATCTCCTTCTAGGAGAGTAATTTGCTTGCGACTGTCAAACTGGGCGAAATTTTCCTTGGCAAATCCAATCATTTCTGGATTGCGGTCAATAGTTGTAATCTTAGCATCTGGCGCATGTTCCGCCATCAAGAGGGCTGAAAAACCGATAGCCGTCCCAATTTCCAGAATGTTTTTAGGTTGCATGGTTTCCATGAGAAAACGGAAATAAGCTACCGTTTCATGGGGAATAATGGGAATATTTTCCTTACGGGCAAAATCTTCCAATTCTTTCAAAGATCCTGTGACTTGCTTTTGGCGCTGACGCATCAAGTCCACAATTTCTTCCTTGACAACAGGACGACGCATGTTATGGTTGGCATTTTTACTATACGATTCAACCATTTTATGCCAATCCCAATTTTTCAACAAGGGCTTCAAACTCATTTAAACGGCGTTCAAAGACTGCAAAGGCATCGTTGAGATAGTCTTCCTTCTCCATATCAACACCAGCTTTTCTCATGACATTAAGTGGGTAGTCAGACTTGCCTGCCTTGAGGTAGTCGATATAGCGGTCACGGTCTTCTTGACTACCATGGACAATTTTTTCAGCCAAGGCTGAGGCTGCTGCAAAACCAGTTGAATATTGATATACATAGTAGTTATAGTAGAAGTGTGGAATGCGAGCCCACTCGTATTGGATTTCAGGATTGTCTTCCTTACTCAAACCATAATACTCTTGGTTCAAGTCTGCGTAGAGTTTATTTAGGAAATCGCTTGTCAAAACTTCACCATTTTGATCCGCTTGGTGGATAGCGTGTTCAAACTCAGCAAATTGAGTTTGGCGGAAAACTGTTCCACGGAAACCATCTAGGAAGTTATTGAGAATAGCAAAGCGCGTTGCATCATCTTCCACTTCTTCCAATAATTTCTCCGTCAAGATATTCTCATTGGTAGTTGAGGCAATCTCAGCCAAGAAGATAGAGTAATCTCCATAAACATAAGGCTGCGTTTCACGAGTATAGCTAGAATGCATACTATGACCTGTCTCATGGACAAGGGTAAAGAGATTATCTAGATTGTCCTGCCAATTAAGTAGCATAAAGGCATTGGTATCGTAAGAACCGCCAGAGTAGGCTCCTGAACGCTTGCCTTGATTTTCATAAACATCAATCCAACGCTCACTGAAAGCACGTTTAACACGGCTCAAGTAATCTTCACCCAAGACTGCCAAGGCATCTTCTGCCTTTTTCAAGGCTTCTTGGTAGGTGAAACTGTATTCAACAGATGAAAGCGGTGTGTAGACATCGTACATCTTGAGATCAGAAATACCCAAGATTTTAGAACGAAGTTCTAGGTAACGATGCAAGAGTGGCAAATGCTTGCGAACTGCTGCCACCAAATTGTCATAAACACTCTCTGGAACAAAATTGGCCGCTAGGGCTGCATGACGAGCACTCTTATAGTTACGAACTTTGGCACGATAGTTTTGCACCTTAACATTGGTTTGCAAGGTTTTGGCATAGGTGTGTTGGAATTGTTCATAAGTCGCATAAAGGGCTTGATAGGCACCACGGCGCACCTCACGATTTTTAGATTCCATTAAACGTGTGTAAGTCCCATGAGATAGCTGAACTTCCTTACCATCATCGTCTAGGACATAAGGGAATACAATATCCGCATTGTCCAAGATAGCGAAGGTTTCACTAGCCGAACCAAAGATTTCTCCAGCTCCAGCCAATAATTCTTCTTCACGTTGTGAAAGAACGTGGTCCTTGCCTTGCAAAAGCTTGTCAAAATAGTGTTGATAAACCTGCAATTTTGGTTGAGCCTCTAAAAAGTCAGCATACTGCTTTTCACTAATCTCCATAAATTCAGGTTCGTAGAATGAAAAGGCTTGGTCTAGCTGGCTGTAGAGAGTCATTGCCTTGGCGTAGTACTCTTGGTACTTGGCTTCACGTGTATCTTGGTCATTTTTCATATGAGCATAAACGTAAAGCTTCTCCATTTGGCGTTCCATCTCAAGAGAAAATTCAGTGATTTCGAGTAGGCTATCCGCACTATCCAAGAGATGGCCTTCATACTGGGCTACTGTCTCCAACTGTTCTGTTAACTCTTTTAAGGCCTCTTCCCAAGCCTGGTCAGTTGGGTAAATCGTTGATAGATCCCATGTATCTTTTTCATTTATTTCATGTCTTTGTAATACCATTAGATTCCTCCATCCTTTCTATTCTACCATATTTTTTAAGAAATATTGCTGATAAAAGGCTGGTGGATAAAGCTTTTGCCAATCATTTTGAGGATTTTCTTGATAATAGGTGTAAAAATGCTTATAATAGCTAGCCAAATCTTGCTCAATCTGGAAAAATTTGCCTACTAGTGGCCGAATTTGTGGATACCATTCTTTTAGTCCATAAGTTAGGAGATTTTCTCCCTTTTGATAGGCTTCGGCTTGTTCTTTCATCCAAAAGGGATTTTGGTAATAGAGTTGTTGCCGGATATAACGACAGATGTCCTTATCCTGAGAAACTGTAAAATGAGATATTTTTTGTTTCTTATAGGGAAGACGTAATATCTCCAGTAGACTACCGTGACCATAGGGAAATTCCTTGATTTGATAATGGAGTTTACCTCGAAGATCTTGGTGAATCAGGTATTTGAGTCTCAAAACTTGTTTTTCCTTGTCTAATTCCCAAATATAAAAGCCCATGTTTTGACTGAAATAGAGAAAACCTTGTTGCAGACGAGTCAAACGGTCTTTGAGCCACAGTTTTTGACCCAGCAACCACAGTACTTGGTAACCCTGACTACGATAGCCTTCACTTCGCTCCTTAAGAATTTTTTGAGATAAAGGACTACACTGAACTTCTAGAGCTAGATTGCCATTTACAAACACATCTGCAATCTGTTTAAGCTCTGGAAGGGGGTATTCTAATTGTACCTCTGCCTCTTTTTTCAACCAGTGATAAAGAACTTCCTTATTTGCCAAGTGTTCTGGACTTTCATTTTCAAAGGAAAAATCACAGTTCTTTAAGGATTTATGGGCAAAATGAGTCCGTACACTTAGTCCTTGACGCAAACGGAGCTGACCTCCACAAGCGGGGCAGGTATATGCTTGTTTCTCGAGCCTATCCTCTAGCACATTTACCAACTGTCCCCTAGCATCTCTCGCAACAAACATGATTTCCCTCCTTTTTCTATATTATTCGTAAAAAAGAAAAAAGATCAGGAAAATTCCTAATCTTAATCATTCTATAAAATTAGAGTTGCAAGCGACTTTCAAGAGCTTGTGTCAACACTTCAGAATAGTTCACTTTCTGACGATCTGCAAGTCTGACTAGCCACTCTGGAACCGTAACATTTTTTCGAATCGCCATATTATTCTTTACGAAAGGCAAGGGATTTACCTGAATCAAAGTTACAAATCCATCAGGAGCTTTCAACTTAGAAATGTCACTAGGAGTAGGCAAATCCAGTCCTTCATCAATATAAGAAGCTAAAACACTCTCAAGCATTTCCCGAGCATTTTTCATTGCAAGTTCAATCGTTGCTCCCTCTGTCCCGCCTCCAAATTCAGGAAATTCTATCCAGTATCCAGTGCCTTCTCTATGAAAAATAGCAGGATAAGATTTTAGCATAATACACCTCCAAAATTTCCAAATCAACTACAGTCCCAAATCTTTTACTATTTTTCTCTCTAAACCTTTTCCTAATTCCTCATTACCGTGAACTGGAATAGTGACAAGATAGGGAACTCCTTCTTTCTTAAAATGATGATGACTTCCTCTCTTACGAACTTCAATCCATCCATTTGCAAGAGCTAATTTTACCATTTCCTTACCTGTGATTGGCATTTATGGTCACCTTTCTAGCTAAAATTATACTTATAATGCGTATTTTTGTCAATTCTTCTATCTTATCTATTCGTAAAAAAAGAAAAAAGATCAGGAAATCTCCTAATCTTCATGTGTGTTTATTTGATTTTCTTAGCTAACATGGTCGCAAAGCGTAGTTGAATACGATTGCCATTCTCATCGCGACGGTGCAAATGGCCTGGATTTTCATTGTACTTAACCAATTCCCAGTCCTTGTAATAGTCTGCCAATTCCCCTTCTTTAAAGGTGAATGGGAAGTTCACTGAGCAAGGATAATCCTCCGTGTCCATAGCACAGACGATAAGATTGTAGCCACCGACCGTGGTGTGCTCCTGCATGTTTCGGATAATAGCTGGAATGCGGTCCGCTTGTAAAAACATGAGAACAACTGTTGATACGATAAAATCATAGGCTTGCCCGATGCTGGCTGAATTGATATCGTAAAGGCCAACAGGCATATCCAAATCTTCCTGTTCCACAATGCTTTGCAAGATTTCAAGGGATAGTTCATTTTGATCAACAGCTGTCACGTCAAAACCTTGCTGGGCTAGAAAAAGAGAATTGCGTCCCTGACCACAGCCCAAATCCAAGGCTTTCCCTGGTTTTACTGTCTGCATTGCCTCTAGGACCTCTGAATGAACAGGATTGGTATTGTATTTCTTAGGAAAATAATCCTCAGGTTTACAATAAAATTCCAAATACCATTCCACATCGTCTGTAGCAGCCTCCACTCGGTGCCAGGCTTGCGGTTGCGCCATTGGATTGTCTGCTCCTGCTTCAAAGAGATGTTCAGCTAGAACTTCTCCTTCTTCGGTCAATTCAATAAACTTGAGAGCTCCTTTTACAACTGTGATCTTACCCCAAGTTCCGACCTTGGTATTGTGCTTTTGCTGAACCGCCTCTGGCATGGTCTCTTTAGTCCACAGTGGCATGCGTTTATAGGCAACTAGTTTTTCCATTTTCATTCCTCTTTTTATCGCTGGTTGACAGCTTTCATAACACGCGCGATGTCGCGATTTTGCTCCCGTCGCTTGATAGACTCCCGTTTGTCATAGTCATGCTTTCCTTTAGCTAGACCTAAAAGGAGCTTGGCATAGCCATCTTTGATATAGACCTTAAGGGGAACAAGGGTCATTCCTGTCCCTTTGGTCTCTTGTTCCAACTTTTGTATTTGCTTCTTATGAAGCAGGAGTTTACGACGGCGTTCAGGTTCCTGGTTCCAGATATTGCCCTCCTCGTAAGGCGCGATATGAACATTGCTCAACCAAACCTCCCCATTTTTTACTTGGGCAAAGCCATCCTTGAGATTGATTCGAGCAGCTCGCACACTCTTGATTTCAGTTCCAGTCAGGACCATTCCTGCCTCTAGCGTATCTACGATTGTATAGTCGTGGCGCGCCTTTTTATTTTGTGCGACGACCTTTCCCTCGCCCTTTGCCATGCTTGGCTCCTTTCTTAGCTACTTCCTTGTAAAAAGGTTTCTTACCTTTTTTCTTCTTGTCTTTTTGTGAATGCTTGCGCTTATCATTTGCGCGTCCTGATTTTCTCTTGTCTTCCTTCTTATCTGAACGACGATTTGAGCCACGCCCTCTGTCACTACGACTAGATTGTTTCAAGCCTTTTTCAATCACATCAAATTCACTTGGAATGTAAGAGAAGTCAATTTCACCCGTCATCTTGTCGGCTCTTTCAACTCGGATACGGATTTGCTGTCCTACACGGAAGGTTGTACCCGATTTTTCCCCACGAAGGGTCAAATCACGTTCGTTGAAATGATAAAATTCAGGTAGATTAGTGATGTGAATCAAGCCTTCAACTGTGTTTGGCAATTCAACAAAGAGACCGAATTTAACAATACTTGATACAACTGCATCATACTCTTCACCCACGTATTCTTCCATGTACTCAGCCTTTTTCATGGCCTCGACTTCACGCTCCGCCTCGATGGCACGACGCTCACGATTGGAAGACTGGGTCGCAATCTCTGGAATCACTTGCTCAAAATGCTCGGCTATTTCCTTAGAACGACCATAGTCACGAATCATACGGTGAACAAGGAGGTCCGGATAACGACGAATCGGGCTGGTAAAGTGAGTGTAATAGTCAGCCGCTAATCCATAGTGGCCGTGATTATGCTCCGAATAGCGAGCCTGCTGCATGGAACGGAGAAGCATCATAGACAATACATCCGCATAAGGTTCTCCCTCAACAGTACGCATGATGTCTTGGAGGGCCTCCTGGCTAATCTCACTAGCAGTTCCATAAATGCGCAAGCCAAAGCTCGAAGCATAATCAATAAACTTCTGAACCTTTTCAGCCTTGGGCTCCTCGTGGATTCGATAAATAAAAGGCAAATCCAGCTTACTAAAATGCTCAGCAACTGTTTCATTGGCCATCAGCATAAAGGACTCAATCATGCGCTCGGCAACACCACGCTGACGAAGAACGATATCAACAGGCTTACCTTGTTTATCCACTAAAATCTTGGCTTCATTGGTATCGAAATTGAGGGCTCCACGTTTCACACGCATGTTTTCTAAAATTTCATGGAGCTTGGCCATAAGTTCGATACTTGGAACAATTTTCTTATAATCTTGCCTCTTCTCCTCGTCACCTGCTAGGATATCATTGACAGCGCTATAGGTCATACGGAAGCTTGTCTTGATAACCGTTTGGGTAATGGTGTAGTTGACCACACGACCATATTTATCAATCTCCATAATAGCAGACTGGGTCAAGCGATCTACTTGGGGATTGAGTGAGCAGATGCCATTCGACAGTCTTTCTGGAAGCATTGGCACCACACGGTCTGTCACATAGACAGAAGTCGCGCGGTTAAGGGCTTCCTTGTCGAGGGCAGAACCCTCGGTAACATAGTAGGAAACATCTGCGATGTGAACTCCAAGTTCTAGATTGCCATTTTTCAAGGCCTTAATATGCACCGCATCGTCCAAGTCCTTGGCATCAGCACCGTCAATGGTAAAGGTAATCTCATCTCTTAGATCCAGACGACCTTCCATATCCTTTTGAGACGGAGCATCAGGCACACTTTCTGCTTCCTTGACAACAACTTCTGGAAATTCTGAGACAATGTCCATAGACTCCAAAACCTCAAGGACATCAATTCCGACATCCGTCGAGTGCCCCACCACATCGAGGACACTAGCGACAAAGAAATCATGTTTCTTGCTTGGATATTTGTCGATAAATACCTTAAGAACCTCTGTCCCTTCTAGTTTAAGAGCTGGTTTCTTAACATAAATCGGCTGGCTAATTTTCTGGTTTTTAGAACGGATGTAGCCGGCATACTTAGGCTTTTCCTGATCTAGAACAATTTGTCCAACAACGGTTGTCAAACTGTGCTCTAGAATATCAATAATTTTGGCTTCCGCTGCTGTTCCCTTGTTACGGTCAGCGACTTTCTTGATGACGACCTCAACGGTATCACCATCAATAGCATAGTTGACATCGTTTTTTCCTACAAATAGGTCGTCCTCTTCCCCTTCCAGACTGACAAAACCAAAGCCATTTTTATGGGCATGAAAAATCCCCTTCAGAGTAATCTCATGTTTTTTCTTGACTTCCAAAGTCAGACTACCATCTTCCTCAAAGCGTATCTGGTGCTTTCTTTCCATTAGGGACAAGGTTTTAATCAACTCACGAAAATCCTTGGACCTGTCTTTTCCTAAAGCCTGAGCCAAGTCATTGACAGTCACCTTTCCCTTGTCTTGTAAATATTCTTTTATTCTATCTTTCATATTTTCTTTCTAGATTTTTTTATTTTCTTTTACTGTAAAACCTTCTAAAATATCTTTTAAAAATAAAAAGAGGCAAAGACCTAGTCCTGCCCATTATTTTCTTATCTACTTGATAATACCGTCAATGCTAAGGCAATGGCTAGCCAGAAAAAGACTAAAATCCCTGTCAAACGCTGCATTACAGCTTCAAAACCGCGTGCTTTACTGCGTTCAAACAAATCACCTGAGCTGGCATCAAATACATTGCTGGATTGGTTTTTGGTTGGTTGCATGAAAATCGCAATCACAATCACAACAGATAATACTAATAAAATGGTTAATAATAGGTTATACATATCAAACTCCTTAAAATCCTTATTATTTTACCATAAAATCTACTTAGATTCAAGATGTAGGGTTACTTTTCTTTCCTTGGGACAATACTTTAAAACCTCAATCTTATCTGGATGGGTTTTGGAGTTTTTACTGGTTAGGTAATTGATACTGCCACAAGAGGAGCATTTGAGATTAATTTTTACTCGCACTAGATTTCCTTTACTTTTAATAATGTTCGAAATTGAAGCAGGTTAAAGAGACAACTAAAGGCAACACAAAGACTTGTCGCATAAAAGACAGCATGGTAGCCAAATTGTCCTGCTACTGCAGAACCCGCCATGGGACCAACGACACCCCCCAGATAAAAGAATACCTGATTGAAGGCAAAGACCCTCGAAATGCCGGCTTTGGGAGTCATTTTGCTGAGTAGCGCATTAACCCCAGGTATCAGCGCACCGGTTCCCAAGCCAAAGAGGAATCGATAGAGTCCTAGTTGAAGGGGGCTAGAGGCATTGGCACAGAGAAGATAGATGATAACTGAATAAAACTGGGCGACAACCAAGAGACGATGATTGCCCACCTTGTCACCTAGCTTGCCCATGACTCCTGCACTCATCATGCTGGAAAAGCCCATACTGGATACAATCAAACCAGAGACAAAAAGAAGATTCTCTGTCTGCCCTAAGTCGCGCACATAAAGAGCCAAAATAGGGCCAATCGATTGGGCTGAAAATTGGATGACAAAACTGGTTAAAAAGAGATTGACCAAAAGATAGGGATATTTAACCGAGGTAAACAATTCCTTTGTTGGAATAGCCTTTTCCTTGGCTACTGGTTTAAAATCTTCCTTGATAAAGCAAATAGTCAAAATAGCAGCTAAGAACAGAAAACTACCAACCAGTAAGAAAACTGTTCGAATGCCAAATAATTCTGCGATAAAGCCCCCGATAAAGGGACCAGTTAGAGTGCCTGCAACTACGCCAGTAGACAAAGTTCCTAAGGCAGAGCCTGATTTCTCCTTGGGAACCTGACTGGCTATCAAGGCCGTTGCATTGGGAACAAAACCTGCAAATACACCATTCAGTAAACGAAGAAAGATTAGCCAATAGATATTTGGGACAAAGGCCAAGCCTCCCATAGTGATAGTCATGGCCAGACCAGCCCGAATCATCATGGGTTTTCGACCGTATTTATCAGCCAGAATGCCCCAGATAGGAGAAAAGAGCGCCGCGGAAATAGCAGAGACAGAAATTGCTAAGCCTGCATAAAAAGCGACTTGATCGCTCCCTACACCTAGATTTTCCACAAAGATGGGCATAAAAGGCACAACCAGAGAAATACTGGCTCCTGTCAGAAAATTACCAAACCAGGCAATGCGCAGATTATCCTTCCAGTTAATCTCTGTCATCTTGCCTACCTCCCTCAAGAAGGATACGCACTTGAGTAAGAAGTTGATCCTGATTTCCATTGTTATCTAAAACATGACTAGCCAAATCTTTCTTTTTCTCTAAAGGCCACTGGGCTGCCAGACGAGATTCAGCTTCATTTTTGGACAACTGGTCTCTTTTCATTAAACGTTCTACTTGGATATCTCGATCCACATAGACCAACCAAGTCTCATTAAACCAAGAGGCATAGTCCTGCTCAAAAAGCAAGGGAATATCCATGAAAAAAACAACTTCTGTCTGAGACAACTGATCTCTTAATGTAGCCAGTTCTTCACGGATTATCTCTCCTTGAGTTCGCTTCGACCATTCTTGCTCATCAGGATTTGAAAAGATGTGACTAGCTAGGAGAGGGCGATTAAGTTCTCCATTTTCAAGGATGATTTTTTGACCAAAGTGCTGTACTAGAACCTCAAATAGACGACCACCTGGTTTCTGTAGTTGGTGAACAACTGCATCAGCATCCACCACTTGAAAGCCTTGTTTTCTTAGAAAATTTGTCACAGTTGACTTACCAGAGGCAATTCCTCCTGTGATTCCAATGATTTTTCCCATCAGCTCCTCCTTTGGCACTGAGGACAAAAGTGAGTTCCTCGTCCGCCTAGTTGGATTTTCTCAATTAGAGTTCCACAGCGTGAGCATTTTTGACCAGCCTTGTCATAGACCTGATGAAAATCCTGCATGGTTCCGTCTTCCCCAAAGGCATTGGTATAGGTCCGAATGGTCGAACCACCTTTTTCAACAGCCTGACCCAAAACAGCAATGGTCTGGTCATGAATGGCTGACGCTTCTTCTGTCGTCAAAGTGTGGGAAGGTCTAGCTGGATGAACCTGAGCTCGCCAGAGGACTTCATCCACATAAATATTGCCAAGGCCAGCAACCAAGGTCTGGTCTAAAAGGTGGGATTTGATAGGCTTTTTGGACTTGGCTAAGGCAGTTTGAAAGACCTGCAAATCAAAATCCTGCTCCCTTGGTTCAGGCCCTAATTTCTTAGAAATAAAGTAGGTGTCCAAAAGATCAGGGGCCAAGAGTTCCATAGTCCCAAACTTGCGTACATCCTCATAAACAAGCGTCCCACCGTCCTCAAACTGGAAGAAAACATGGGTGTGCTTGCGTTCAGGTGCTTGGTCCGGATAGTAAAAATACTTGCCCTCCATCCGCAAATGGGAAATCAAGACCTTGTCGGTCAGGTAAAAAAGCAAGTATTTGCCACGACGTCCCATGGACTCAATTAACTGTCCAGGCACTTCCTTTTGAAACTCGTCCAGATTTGTCTTAATCATCTTGGGATAGCGAATTTCTATACTCGAAATTTTCTTACCTAGAATCAATTTTTCTAAGCCACGACGAACCGTTTCAACCTCAGGTAATTCAGGCATAAGTCCTCCTTCTGTAAAAACAAGAAGCAGGCATGAGCCCACCTCTACTTAATATTCTTTTTCATTATAGCCAAAGTCAGCCAAATCTAGTTTTTTATCACGCCAGTTTTTCTTAACCTTGACCCATGTTTCTAGGAAGACCTTGTCTCCTAGCATAAGTTCGATATCACGACGGGCCATACTACCAATTTTCTTAAGCATAGCACCACCTTTACCGATGATGATCCCTTTCTGACTATCGCGCTCCACCATGATAGTTGCACGGATGTGAACCTTGTCTGTCTCTTCATCTCGTTTCATAGAATCCACAACTACTGCGACAGAATGCGGAATCTCTTCACGAGTTAGGTGCAAGACTTTCTCACGAACCATTTCTGAAACCAAGAAACGTTCTGGATGGTCTGTGATTTGATCAGACGGGAAATATTGGAATCCTTCGTCCAGATTTTCACTCAAAATATCCACTAGACGAGACACATTATTTCCCTGAAGGGCTGAGATTGGAACAATTTCCTTGAAGTCCATCTGATTTCGGAAATCATCAATCTGAGACAAAAGCTGGTCTGGGTGGACCTTATCAATCTTGTTTACCACCAAAATGACAGGAACCTTGGCTGCCTTGAGACGCTCAATAATCATGTCATCCCCCTTACCACGCGCTTCATCAGCGGGCACCATGAAAAGAACAGTATCCACTTCACGAAGGGTACTATAGGCAGATTCGACCATGAAATCTCCTAGAGCCGTTTTAGGCTTGTGAATCCCTGGCGTGTCGATAAAGACAATTTGCTCCTTATCGGTCGTGTAAATTCCCATGATTTTATTGCGCGTAGTCTGCGCCTTGTCACTCATGATGGCAATCTTTTGCCCCATAACGTGATTTAAAAAAGTTGACTTCCCAACATTGGGACGTCCTAAAATGGCTACAAAGCCTGATTTAAAAGTCATAATTTCCTCTTACTGTTTAAAATATTAAGTCCCAGATTCTTGGGAGAAAAATCAATGCGCCTGTTAAGGCTGCGAAAAGAGAGACCACTAATACCGCGCCAGCCGCCATATCCTTGGCATTTTTAGCCAGCATGGAAAAGTGATAGTGACTGGCCAAATCCACCACATTTTCAATAGCAGAGTTAATAATTTCAAAGGCTACTACCAAGAAAATGCTCAATAGGAGAAAGAGCCATTCGATTCGTGACACCTGAAAAATAAAACCTGCAAGGATGACCACGAGAGCCGTCACTGCATGTTTTCGCATATTGCGTTCTTCCTTGATAGCAGTAAAAATTCCTGTGAGGGCAAATTCTAAACTGGATATCAGGTCACGATTTTTCCATTTTCGTTTATTGTCTTGTGAGTCCATAGGCTGTCAAAATTTCTTCTTGTAAACCGAACATCTCCGCTTCTTCTTCCGGAGTGTAGTGATCGTAGCCGTTGATATGTAAAAAGCCGTGTACTGCCAAGAAGCCCATTTCACGCTCAAAGCTGTGCCCATATTCTTCAGCCTGCTCGTGAGCCTTATCGATAGAGATGAACAGTTCACCAATATAGGCATCAAACTCAGACATCATCTCTGCCAATTCAGGATTTTCAAGTAAATCTTCTTCATCAAAGGCAATTTCCAACTCTGGCTTATATTCAAGGCTGATAACATCTGTCGGACGGTCCGTGTCACGGTACTCCAGATTGAGTTCATGACTACGCTCGTTGGTCACAAAAGTGACTGCCATCTCCTTATCTTCTTTGCCTAATTTTTGGGCTGCAAATTCCAAAATTTCTTGGGTTTGTTGCAACATTTCTTTTGAAACTTGACCAGTTTCATCTACCATTTCAATATACATGTGCTTCTCGTTTCTCTTTACTTGGCTTTATTATACCACATTTCCATGATTTTATTCTACCTTTTTGATATAATACTATGGAATACAATCACAAGGAGAGAACGATGTCATTTGACGGATTTTTTTTACACCACATGGTTGAGGAATTGCGAAGAGAGTTAGTGAATGGTCGCATTCAGAAAATCAATCAACCTTTTGAACAAGAGTTGGTCTTGCAAATCCGCAGCAATCGCCAAAGTCATCGCCTGCTCCTTTCTGCCCATCCAGTTTTTGGTCGCATTCAGCTGACCCAAACAACTTTTGAAAATCCAGCCCAACCTTCTACCTTTATCATGGTTTTGAGAAAGTATTTGCAGGGGGCCCTGATTGAGTCGATTGAGCAAGTGGAAAATGACCGTATTGTGGAAATGACAGTTTCCAATAAAAACGAGATCGGAGACCATATCCAGGCTACCTTGATTATCGAAATCATGGGCAAACACAGTAACATTCTACTGGTCGATAAAAGCAGTCATAAAATCCTCGAAGTAATCAAACACGTCGGTTTTTCACAAAATAGCTACCGCACCTTGCTTCCTGGATCGACCTATATCGCTCCGCCAAGTACGAAAGCGCTCAATCCTTTCACTGTCAAGGACGAGAAACTCTTTGAAATCCTGCAAACACAGGAAACGACAGCTAAACATCTTCAAAGCCTCTTTCAAGGTCTGGGACGCGATACGGCAAATGAATTGGAAAACATTCTGGTTAGTGATAAACTATCTACTTTCCGTAACTTTTTCAGTCAAGAAACCAAGCCCTACTTGACAGAGACTTCCTTCAGTCCAGTTCCTTTTGAAAATCAAGTGGGAGAGCCTTTTACCAGTCTTTCTGATTTGCTGGACACCTACTATAAGGACAAGGCTGAACGCGACCGTGTCAAACAGCAAGCCAGTGAACTCATTCGTCGTGTTGAAAATGAACTTCATAAAAACCGACACAAACTCAAAAAACAAGAAAAAGAGTTACTGGCGACAGACAACGCTGAAGAATTTCGCCAAAAAGGGGAATTGCTAACAACTTTCCTTCATCAAGTGCCTAACGACCAAGACCAGGTTATCCTAGACAACTACTATACTAACCAACCTATCACCATTGCGCTTGATAAAGCCTTGACTCCCAACCAGAATGCCCAACGCTATTTTAAACGGTATCAGAAACTCAAAGAAGCTGTCAAATACTTGACTGATCTGATTGAAGAAACCAAGGCAACCATTCTCTATCTGGAAAGTGTAGAAACCGTCCTCAACCAAGCTGGACTGGAAGAAATCGCTGAAATCCGTGAGGAATTGATTCAAACTGGCTTTATCCGCAGAAGACAACGGGAGAAAATCCAGAAACGCAAAAAACCAGAACAATATCTAGCAAGCGATGGCAAAACCATCATCTATGTCGGCCGAAACAACCTACAAAACGAGGAGCTAACCTTTAAAATGGCCCGTAAGGAGGAACTTTGGTTCCATGCCAAGGACATTCCTGGAAGCCATGTTGTCATCTCAGGCAATCTTGACCCATCCGATGAAGTCAAGACAGACGCGGCAGAACTAGCCGCCTACTTCTCTCAAGGTCGCCTGTCAAATCTGGTGCAAGTAGATATGATTGAAGTCAAGAAACTCAACAAACCAACTGGTGGAAAACCAGGCTTTGTCACTTACACAGGACAAAAGACCCTCCGTGTCACACCAGACCCCGAAAAAATTGTATCCATGAAAAAATCCTGATTTTACTTGAAATCAGGATTTTTAACATACTATTCACTCAAATCATATTCATACTCAATGAAAATCAAAGAGCAAACTAGGAAGCTAGCCGCAGGCTGTACTTGAGTACGGTAAGGCGACGCTGACGTGGTTTGAATTTGATTTTCGAAGAGTATCAATTATAGGACTAATCTTTGCCACCTAGTTTTTCATTGATTTTCATCATCACACTAGCAATTTTTTCTCCCCAATAAGGGTCTGAGGCATATTCCACATTCATACCAGATGCCTTGTTGCCAAGGAAAGTTCTGCCCCTATCGATATAATTTTCCTTAATCCACTTGGCTGCACCTAAAATTCCCTTATCCACATCATCAAATGTCTTGGCTGAAAGGTAAGGCGTTGTATCATAGGCTGTAATTCCAAAGAAATTATTCTTATCTTTGGCAATCTTACTTCGTCCCCAATCACTTTCTAAGGCACTATGAGCAAGCAGATAGAGGGCATTGATATGGTAATGTTCTTCGGCTTCCTTAAAGGTAGCTCCCTTATTTTCCAAGAGACTATTGTCAATATTTAACAGACTAAATACCTTATCCAAGTCTTCAGCACTATAGTTTGTAGCCTCTGTCAAATCCTTGAAAAGGAAGGGATTTTTAAGCTTAAAACCATCAAAATGCAGCCCATCTGCCGAATAATATTTCTTGCCTACTTTCATATCAGAAAGATGAGAAGCTACTGGGATACTAGCATTCTGAGCCACATAGTGATAAAAACGGTGGCCATCACTTTCATAATAAGGGATAAAATCCTTACTAGCATCTAGTGCTTGTAAATCTTCTGTTTTCATATAGCCTGACAAACCAGAAATAGTAATAGCCAGGCGTTTGTCATCACTCTTTCTGTCCTTATCAAGCCAGACGACACTACCTTGCGATATATAGGATAGCTTTTCACCATCTGCATTATAAACATTTGCTGTGACAGGCACTACTTGATAGTAAGCAGCATTTTCATTTGTAGCTTTTTCTCCAAGCCATTTACCATCGTTTCCAAGCTGATAACCATCTACTGTCTCATTTTTCGCCATGTAGCCACCGAATTTGAAGTAGTACCAGGCTTGACTTTTAGAATCGTATAGCCATTCTTTCTCAGCCATTTTTCCATCAGATTTTAGGTAAAACCATGACTCTTTATCCCAAATCCATTCATTTGCTGCCATATAGCCACCGGATTTTAGATAATAATAGTGACCATTATCAAAAATCCATTCTTTATCAGCATGATTTCCATTTTCTTTGATATAAAACCAAGATTGGTATTGTTTGTCATATAGCCAACCTTGCTGTACTTTGGCACCACTAGCATTCACATAAGCCTGCTCAATCCACTGACTTGTCAGTAGATAACCACCAGATTTGAAATAATAGTCCTTCCCCTTGATTTGGAGCCATTCTTTCTCTGCGTGCTCTCCATCTGCTTTGATATAAAACCAAGCATCGTATTGAGAATCATAGACCCAGTCTTCTATTACTTTGGCACCTGTTGCACCAACATAGGAAGTTCCTACCCAAGCATTTCTTTTCATCTTTCCATTTTGGTCAAGATAGTAGAAGGCTCCCTTGTCTTCTACCCATTCTGACTTGGCCATATAGCCACCAGATTTGAGGTAAAAATAGTCGTCACCTTGCTTTAGCCATTCATTTTCAGCATAGTTAGCATCTGCTTTTATATAAAACCAAGATTGATAGTGAGCATCAAAAACCCACTCATTAGTTGCTTGACTGCCATCTGCTTTCAGGTACTGTTTTCCTTGCCAAGTACCATCGCTAGCCATTGCACTCTCTGGTCTGACTAGGAAAAATAGCAGGGCTAAAAAAATAAATTTCAATTTCTTCATTAACTTTCTTCCTCTGTTCTTATCCATTTCATTATATCAAAATTCTCTATAATCAACATTACAAACTAATAAAAAATCAAGAACAGATTGATTGCAGTTTACCTCAAAGACTCTTTTACTTCCTGACGAAGATTTTCTAGACTACTAATGCCGTATTTGTCCATGACTTTTGGTAAATTTTCGATGATATCAGGGCAGGCATAGGGATTAGTAAAGTTCGCTGTTCCAACTCCGATGGCAGATGCCCCAGCCAGATACATTTCTAGGGCAGCTTCTGCCGAATCTACTCCCCCCATTCCAATGATGGGCAGGTCTGTAGTTTGGGCTACTTGGCGGATGAGTTTGAGGGCTACTGGAAAAACTGCTGGACCAGACATCCCACCTGTTCCATTGGCCAAGATTGGTTTTCTGGTTTTGAGGTCAAAGCGCATTCCAACTAGAGTATTGATCATGGTCAAGCCACTTGCTCCCGCATCTTCTGCAGCTTTTGCGACAGTAACGATATCCGTCACACTAGGGGTTAGTTTAACATAAACTGGTACATCAGAAGCTTCCACAGCTGCTTTTACCACATCATAAGCCAGATCAGGATCTTGACCAATCAAAAGACCGTGATTACAGTGATCTACGTTAGGACAAGAAATATTGAGCTCGATAGCTTTCACATTAGCTGCCTTGGAAATACCACGAGAAACGGCCGCATACTCTTGTTTTGAAAAACCAGCTACATTGGCGATAATAGGAAGATTTGGATATTCTCTTTCCAGCCAAGACAGTTTTTCAGCTAAAACAGCTTCTAAACCAGGATTTTGAAGGCCGATTGCATTCAGCATACCAGCAGGTGTCTCTGCAACCCTTGGAGTAGGATTGCCAAAACGTGGTTCAAGGGTCGTCGCCTTGATCATAATAGATCCTAAAAGGTCTAAATCATAGTACTTGGCATACTCTTGGCCAAAACCAAAACAGCCTGATGCTGGAATGATGGGATTTTTCAAATCCAAACCAGGGAGAGAAACTTGTAAACGATTTTTAGTCATGATTTTCTCCTTATAGTACAACTGTTCCTGTGCGGAAAACAGGGCCATCTTCACAGACGCGTTGGCTGATCGTCTCGCTTTCTGGTACTTTTAGAACACAGGCATAGCAAGCCCCCATCCCACAAGCCATACGAGATTCCAGAGACAGATAGGCTCTTGGATGGTTATAGAAGGTTTGGTTGATATACTTCATCATTCCAGGCGCCCCACATGAGTAAACAGCATCAAATTGACTGTCTAAATCATTGATGACAACAGAAACATTTCCCTTGATGCCATAAGAACCATCATCTGTCGTCACAAAGACCTGCCCATATTGAGCCAATTCCGTCTCTAAAATAACAGCATCCTTGTTTGCAAAACCGAGGACAGTCACTACTTTCACCCCACGCGCATGCAATTCCTTGGCCACTTCAAGCAAGGGCGGAACACCAATCCCCCCACCAACGAGGAGAATTTTACTCTGATTGTCTAGGTCAGACAAGTCAAAGCCATTTCCCTGAGGTCCCATCACATCAAGAGTATCTCCCTGACCTAAGGTTGAAAAAATGGCTGTCCCAGCCCCCTCAATCCGATAAATGAGATGACACTGCTTCTTAACCTTGTCAATAGACGAAATTGAAATAGGGCGACGCAAAAGATGAGCATCATCAGGCACACGCAGATGTAGAAATTGGCCTGCTCGCATAGCTTCAACCATTTCTCCTTCTAGGACTAATTCAAAGATTGCTGGCGCGATTTCCTCCTGTGCAACCACCTTCATGGTTTCCAAACGAATGGCACCCAAACGTTTCTTACATGTGGGATTCATGACTTTTCCTCCTTAAATTTTAAGGGGACCAGATAAAGAAAAGACCTTGCGATTGCAAGGCCTCAGTTAAAATCGTACAAGACAAGAGGGGATGCTCAAAAAGTCTCCTCTAGAAAATTGTACTATTCTTTTATCTGACACCTTGTGAGTCTCTCTGGACTCCCCTTAAAGGTTAAATTTTTATTAGTATACTCTTTCAGCTAAAAAAAGTCAAGTAGAAAACGAACATTCTACTTGACCTCACGAGATTATTTTTCACGAATGACTTCGACCTTGTAACCATCAGGGTCTTTGACAAAATAATAGTTTGGTGCAGTTCCTGGTAAGCCATTTGGTGCAGTCACTTCATAACCTTTTGCACTGTGCTCTTGATGAAGAGCTTCAAGATCAGGTGTACTGAGGGCGATATGGGCAAAGCCATCTCCTACCACATAAGGGCCGTGATCGTAGTTATAAGTCAACTCCAACTCATAGTCGTCACCTTCAAGTCCTAGATAAACAATGGTGAAAGCATGATCTGGAAAATCTTTGCGGCGCAATTCTTTAAAACCAAAAGCATCTTGATAAAATGAGATTGATTTTTCAAGATTTTCTACTCGCAAGCAAGTGTGTAACATTTTTGGGCTCTATAATATTTGTAGTGGGTAAATCCCCTATAGATATTATGGAGCCTATTTTTGTGTAGAAAAAAAGTCCCAT